>JAYVHJ010000405.1:0-9089 GCA_043771315.1 Raineyaceae bacterium | reverse complement strand
TGCTGCTGTTGTTGGTGTACCAGAAATAACACCTGCAGTAGTCATTGTTACGCCTGCAGGCAATGCACCTGCTGTGATGCTATACGTATAAGTAGCTGTAGGCGTTGCAGACATTGTAATACTAGGAATAGCAGTACCAACTGTATAAGACAATGCAGATGCCACTGGCGTTGATGTTACTGTTGGTGGTGTAGGGCAAGCAACAGTAGTTACAGAGAAATCATCAATAGCTAAAAAATACTGATCTGCAGTACTATTTGCTTGAATACCAATGTAGTATGTACCCGTTGTTGTAGGGGTAATAGTCATTGGAGTTGTAGCTTGGTAAGTCAAATTAGTAGCTCCTGCTGGTGGAGTAGTAAATAATTGCGTTCCTGCAGTCATAGCTGCTACAGTTTGCGCATTACCCCAACGTACTTGGAATCTTTCAGGGTAAGTAGTTCCACCACTAGCACTTACTCTATATTGTAATGAAACATTATAAGTTTGACCTGCATTCATAGCAAAACCTTGCGTTATTGCCCAATCATCTGCTGCATTTGCAGTATCATATATGTATATCATAGCATTAGTACCACTATTTGGAGAAGTATCAGTAAATCCGACATTATAAGTATTCCAAGTTCTTGTATCACCATTTTGATTGTGAACAGACCAGCCACAAGGCATACTAGAGTTAGTTACCACACCTACACCAGCAGGTGATGGAGCTACAACAGTTGTTGCGCCAGTAAAAGCATCAAAATTCTGTATATATGGATAAGTAGAAACCACAGCACTAGGCACGCAAACAGGTGCTACTACTGCAAGTGTATAATTGATAAGTGCTTGACAAGCAACAGGCGTACTAGCATCAGTAGCTAAAACCGTAAATGATGCAGCAGCTTGTGGAGAAGCAGAAGTACCAGAAATTATACCAGCACTAGAAAGTGTAAAACCAGTTGGTAATGCACCTGAAGAGATAGTATAGGTATAAGGTGCTGTTGCACCTGAAGCAGTAATAGATTGTGTATAAGCTACACCAGGAGCTGCATTTGGCAATGCACCTGTTGCAGGGAGTATCGTGATTGCAGGGCAAGAACTAGGCAAAACTTGTATAGAATATGCTACTGCAGCACCAGTACAGGCAGTACTTGCACCAGCAGCATTGACCCCACTAGCACCAGAAGGCGTAATACTAAAGTTAGAAGTACCAACAGTAGAAGCAACTCCAGAAATAACCCCAGTTGAAGTATTCAAAGTAAGACCAGCAGGTAATGTGCCTATAGTAATTGTATATACATAACCAGCACCAGTTGCAGGGTTTGGTGTACCAGCACCAGTACCCACATTAGCTTGTGTATAATTTTGTCCAACTCCTGCAGCAGGATAAGCACCTGCAGCACGTGTAAGCCCAATAGCACCTGTAGGACAGTTGCCCACAGTAGCAGCAGTAAGCGTATTGCGTCCAGGAGAAACATTCATTACTGTAACCATACGTGTCATTTGATTTTGTGTAAATAAATTCATACAAGCATCAAGCGTATAATCCATATAATTCATAAACATTTCTGGTTGATTACCAGCACAAGTACTATTTTTAGGGTGTGTATAACAAGGATTAGTATTTGATGTAGCTGCTACAGGAGTATCTGCACAAAAGTCATCACCACAACTAGCATCACCCCAAATATGCCTTAAGCCTAAACCGTGACCTAATTCATGAGTTACAGTACGTCCTTTATCTGCACCAGAGGAAAACTGGTAACGCTGTGCCACAGGAAGAATAGTACCAGAAGCATCATAATTGCTACCAAAAGCATCTGCTGCAATCACAAGTCCATCAGTATTGGAAGCTCCGCCACTAGTACCTAGACCAGCCAGGCCCGAACCATCAGGAAACTGTGCATAACCATATAATGCATTTGTGCCTGAAACTGGACTCTTGATAGTCCAAATATTCATATAGCGACTGTTATCCCAAGAAGTAGCAGGCTTAATAGTACCATTGATAAAAGTTGTACTATAAGTTGTTTGTGAAGCCACCTGATAACGGTGAACACCAGCTTCTTGTAACAAATTTCCTGCTGGGTCTTGTCTAGCTAATTGAAAGACAATACCACCACCCGCAGGTGCAGTACCACTAACACTACCTGCTACACCTAAAAAAGCTGCGGGTGTACTAGTTGCATCAGCATTTGTACGGTTAAAATCTTCGTTTAATACTCGGATTTGAGAGGCTACTTGTCTTTGTAGAAGATTTGGATAAGTGCCAACCGCTTGTCCGTCGTGTATCACGTGGACAATCACATTGATAACATAAGGTCCTGCAAGGGGTTGTACTACGCCTCTTTCAATATCAGACTTGCGCTTGGCAATAGCTGCCGCCATAAATTGCTCAAACTGCTCATCAGTTTGCATTCTTGGATTATTCCTGCGGAGTTCCGCCATATACTCCGTAGTGTAACATTTTACACGGGTAGGAGTTTCGTTTGTATTCGTACTTTTCGTTTGTGCCAGCATCATAAGATGCGTGCAGCAAAACAGCACGAGTAAGGTAATTTTTCTCATTGTTTTTTTTATTAAGTTGAAAAATTGGGTAAATAATTAGATTTTCTGATAGTAGTTTGACACAAAACATAATAAGCATACAAACACGTTTACAAAGTTAGTTATTATTTGTATTATCTCCAAATTATGTTGAAATATAACAGAAATAAATTTTTTATAGCTGTTTTTAAGTTGTTTTTTGATAAATTGCAGGGTAATATTCTGTTTAAGATTTCCTGAAAATTCCTATGAAAAAACTATTTTTGCTAGACTCTATGGCACTTATTTATAGAGCGCATTTTGCCTTTATCAACAATCCAAGACAAACATCAAAAGGACTAGATACAAGTGCTGTTTTGGGCTTTATCAACGTGCTTTTAGAAATTCTCAAAAAAGAAAAACCTACGCATATTGCTGCAGCGTTTGACCTTGCTACACCTACTTTTCGTCATATTGAATATACTGCATACAAAGCAAACCGCCCTACCCAACCAGAAGGCATTACAGCAGGTATTCCGTACATCAAAAAACTACTCAAAGCTATGAATATCCCTATTTTGCAGTTGGAAGGCTACGAGGCTGATGATGTGATTGGTACTATTGCAAAGAAACTTTCTGCGCCAGATTTGGAAGTTTATATGATGACTTCTGATAAAGATTATTGTCAGTTGTTGGAAGAAGATAGGATTTTTATGTTCCGCCCAGCGTCCAAGTTTTCTCCTAATGAGGTTTGGGGCGTGAGCAAAGCATTAGAAAAGTTTGGTATTAAGCGTGTGGAGCAGGTTATTGATATGCTTGGTTTGCAAGGTGATGCTGTTGATAACATTCCTGGACTTCCTGGCGTGGGTGAAAAAACAGCGCAAAAACTTTTAGAAGAATATGACAACATAGAAAATATTATTGCGAATGTCCAAAATCTCAAAGGAAAACTCAAAGAAGCCGTTGAACTACATTCTGACAAAGCATTATTATCCAAAAAACTAGCCACTATTGATATAAATGTACCTTTAGAGTTTAGTTTAGATGATTTTTTGTTGCAAGAACCAAATAAAAATGACCTTTCAGATTTGCTAGACGAACTAGAATTTAAGACTATCAAAACTCGTATTTTAGGCGCATCAGAAGAGGAAAAAGCTGCCAAAAAACCCACCAAAAAAGCCGCTGCAACTGGTCAAATGGATATGTTTGGAAATGTTAATACGCAGGGTTCGGTTCCCGTACAGACTACAACGCAAGACGACACAGAAACTACTTCTACATATCATATTGACAACATTAGCACAAAACTACATCAATATCACCTTATTGATACGTTAGAAAAACGCCAAAGTCTTATTCAATTTCTTGAAAATCAAACAGAATTTTGTTTTGATACAGAAACTACCAGCCTTGTTGCCATTGAAGCAGAACTTGTGGGGCTTGCACTTTCATATTATGCAGGTGAGGCTTATTATGTACCTTTTCCTGCTGATAAAGCACAAACACAGGCTATTTTGGAGGAATTTAGGGGAGTTTTGGAAAATGAAAACATCAAAAAAATAGGACAAAACCTTAAATATGATATTACTGTTCTCAAAAAATATCATATTGAAATTAAAGGAGAATGTTTTGATACAATGCTTGCCAGTTACCTTTTAGACCCAGATAATAGGCACAGTATGGACGCAATGGCAGAGAAATATCTCAATTATTCTCCTGTCAAAATTGATACTTTAATTGGTAAAAAAAGCACCAAAAATACTACACAAGGCAATATGCGTGATGTGGAGGTGCAAAAAGTAGTAGAATATGCTGGAGAAGATGCTGATATTACATTACAACTCAAAGAATATTTTGCGCCAAAAGTAGCAGAAAGACCTATTTTGGAAAAACTTTTCAAAACTGTAGAAATGCCTTTGATGCACGTTCTCGCACATATAGAGGCGACAGGCGTACGCATAGACACGCAGGCACTTGCGGAAAGCTCCGAAATTTTGGATAAAGACATCAAAATACTAGAACAAAGCATTTATACGCTTTCTGGTGAGGTTTTTAATATTGCTTCTCCACAACAATTAGGAAAGGTTTTGTTTGAAAAACTTAACCTAATGAAAAATCCGCCTAAAACAAAAACAGGGCAATATGCCACAGGAGAAGAGGTTTTGACAAAACTCACTGACAACGAAATAGTACAACAAATATTGGAAATCAGAGAGTTACAGAAACTCAAAAGTACGTATGTAGATGCTTTGCCTGCGCTTGTGAGTAAGGTTGATGGAAGATTGCATACGTCTTATAATCAGGCAGTTGTGGCAACTGGGCGTTTGAGTTCTACCAATCCAAATCTTCAAAATATTCCTATCAAAACTGCCAAAGGACGTGAAATAAGAAAGGCTTTTATCCCTACTGATGATAATTTTGTGATACTTTCTGCTGATTATTCACAGATAGAATTGCGTTTAATTGCGGCTTTTAGCCAAGATGAAACAATGATGGAAGCCTTCAATAATGGCACAGATATTCATACGGCAACAGCAAGTAAAATTTATAAAGTTGATATCCAAGAAGTTACGCCTGATATGCGTAGGGCAGCAAAAACTGCTAATTTTGCCATTTTATATGGTAGTTCTGCTTTTAATCTTTCTGCGCAACTCAAAATAAGCACTTCTGAAGCTAAAAAACTTATTGATTCTTATTATAGTGAGTTTTCTGCGGTGAAAAAATTTAAAGATGAAATGATACAAAAAGCACGTCAGTTTGAGTATGCAGAAACTTTTTTGGGTAGAAGGCGTTATTTGGCGGGCATCAATGGAGGTGCAATGGTGAGCGGACAAGCAGAACGCAATGCCGTAAACTCGCCCATACAAGGCACAGCCGCAGATATGATAAAACTTGCAATGATTGATATTCACCATTTTATGATGAAGGAAAAAATGCAATCAAAAATGATTTTGCAAGTCCACGACGAACTTGTTTTTGATGCCCACATATCAGAAATAGACTTTTTGAAGGAAAACGTCATCAAACTAATGGAAAATGCGTTGCTTTTACCTGTGCGTATAGGCGTGGAAGCTGGAATAGGCAAAAATTGGCTGGAAGCACACTAAAATACAATTACGAATTATAAGATTTTCTAAAATTACTACAATTTGTAGTGCATTTTTTACCAAAAATATTTTTTTGGTACGTTCTTTGATAGCAAATATTTATCTTAGTGCATATCTCCAAAAAAATCCTCAAAACAATTTATTAAAATGAAAAAAACTATCATTTTGCTGCTATTGGCGTGCTTTGCGTATGCCTACGCACACGCACAAGGGCAAGCTATTGAGGCGGTTGTAGAACTTAACAAAAAATATTTTTCTTTGAGTGATAGCATAGGAATGATAAACAAACAATACCGCCTTAGCACACGCAATACCCATGAAAAAAACACAGAAAGCATACGCCAAACGGCACATTCTGTAGAAGCTATGAATAAAAGTTTGAAAGCTTTGGAAGCATCTTTGTCTGCTACAGAGTATTTTACAAGCATTGCTGCACTGAATAATCCTACTAATGATGAGTTGGGTTTTCGTCTTGAAACAGAGATATTGAAGGTTATTGATGACAAAATTCTCAAAAAAGGTGGCGGAAAAATCAGGAGAATAGACAAATTTAGGAAAATTGTTGCCAATATTGTTAATAATCCTATTACAAATTTGCTTACTTCTCTCGTGCCTGCCGTAAGTTCTATTACATCTGTGGTAAATCTTGTAAATAGTCAAGCCCTTGATAATGATAATATTGAGGCAGAAGATTTGAAGAATTTTCACCAAGAAATCAAAAAATTTACTGAACATTACGAAAACTTAGCACAAGCAAACAACAACCTTATAAACGGCATAAATACACTAAACATCAAAGTAGATGCTTTGGATAGGCTTTTATTTGAGTTTGCAAAAACGTCTGCGGTGGATTTGTATAAAAAAGATATTCAAAAAAATAATATCAACGAACTAATTAGAGAATATTACAATTATGCCAAAGTTGATGCCCAAATCAAAGCAGTAGAACGTAATAATTCTGCTTATGGAAAAATAAATTACGAAAAAATTATCACAGAAGAACGACTTAATTATTCTGTTGTAGGAAGACAAAAACTTGCTTTTATGGGAGATGAGCTGGATAAATTTGTGACAGAATACCAAAATATGCTAGATGTTTATCACAAAGACATCACCAAAATACTAGAAAAAGCTACCCAAATTTCTACAGATAAAGATAAAATTAAGCTAAAAATAGATAATCTTAACCGTCAGTACAATAATTTGAGAAGCACTTGTGAGCAAAGTATAGACCTAAAAACAACAAAATCTCGTTTGCTAGAAGTACCAATGTATTGATGAGGTGTGAGGTATGAAGTAAATACAGAATACATTTTGGTAGAAAAATCAAATATTTTAGTTACCTTTGCAGACTAAATTTTAGTTAAAAAATTTAGTTTAAGAAATTCAAAAAGAATTTAAGTGAGTAAATGGTGAATAAATTATCAAACTTTACAAAAACTTTGTATTCATTCATAATTCACAATTCATAATTCATAATTAAAAAGATGACTATAAAGAAAAAAAATGCGTTGGGGCGTGGTTTGGGTGCATTATTGTCAGATACGCCACAGACAGAAGAGGAAGAGGTAATCAAGGCGCAAGTAGCCAATATCAATGAAATAGATTTATCAGAAATAGAAGTAAACCCATTTCAGCCTCGTACAGATTTTGACGAGGTGGCATTGGGCGAGCTTGCAGAATCAATACGTTTGCAAGGCATCATTCAGCCTATTACAGTGCGCCGTTTGTCAGAAAATAGTTATCAGCTTATTTCTGGAGAAAGGCGTTTTCAGGCATCTAAACGCATAGGCTTAAAGCGTATTCCTGCCTACATAAGGCTTGCCAACGACCAGCAAATGCTAGAACTTGCCCTTATTGAAAACATACAAAGACAAGAATTAAACGCCGTTGAAATTGCACTTAGTTATCAGCGACTTATCTCTGAATGTGGCTTAAAACAAGAAGAACTAGGCGACAGAGTAGGCAAAAACAGGGTTACTGTTACCAATCATTTACGTCTTTTGCGCCTTCCTCCTGCTATTCAGGCTGCTTTGAGAGATGGAAAACTCTCTATGGGACAGGCTAGGGCAATAGTAAATATTGAAAATATTGATACACAACTTACAGTTTTCAAGAAAATTATTGAAGAAGATTTGTCTGTACGTGCCGTAGAAGAGGTTGTGCGCAATATTGGAAAAGGTGGCAAACAAATTATTGCTAATAAAAAAGAAACTGTTAGTTATGAAATAAAGCAACTTCAAACAAAACTTACTTCACATTTTGGCACAAAAATAAACATTAAAGCAAATGCAAGCAATAAAGGTGAGATAAAAATACCTTTTGCATCTGCTGATGATTTGAACCGTATTTTGGAGTTGTTGAGTTTGTAAATAACCACCCCTAGCCCCTTCTTAGGAAGTAGGGGAACTTTTGATGATGATAATTGATAAAAAAACGCTTTTTGTTATAATTTTTTCTCTGTTTTGTAATGTTATTTTTGCTCAAAAAGATACATTACCTAAAACAGATAAACCAACTATTATTATACCTAATAAAAACCAACTATTAAAGAAGAAACCTGAAAGAATACCATTAGAATCCGCTTTGCGGGCTGCAGTCTTGCCTGGTTGGGGACAAATTTATAACCAAAAATATTGGAAACTACCACTTGTATATGGTGCGCTTGGCGGGCTTGGCTATGCAGTTTATTGGAATGATGCTGCCTACAAATCTTTTAGCAATAGTTATGATGCTATTCTTATCAATAATCCGACAGATGTACGAGTAGATAGGTTGCGTACTTTGCGGAATAAATACAGACGAGATACGGAATTTATGGTTATTCTAACTTTCTTTGCGTATGGTTTAAGTATTTTAGATGCAACTGTTGATGCACATTTTAGCACTTTTGATGTTTCTGATGATATTAGCCTAAAAATTGAGCCTTATTACAACCAAAATAACTTTGGAGCAGCTACTGGGCTTAGTTTTAAATTTGATTTTTAGGTTTTAAATACTAAGAACATTAAGAAATACAAAAACTCCTCAAAATGATTGATTTTTGAGGAGTTTTTGCAAGCAATTTTTTTATCTATTTATCTTAAATTTCACAGGAACTCTTAGACGTTGTCTAGTTGGACGTTCATTTTGCAGTGCAGGAGTCCAATTTGGTGACATTTTTACCACACGTATTGCTTCTGCATCAAGTGCAGGGTGAACTGATTTAATAACTTTTACGCAATCTTTCATAATACTTCCATCTTTATCCAAAATGAAACGCACATAAACAGTGCCTTCAACACCATTACGCAAAGGAGAATTTGGATAAGTAAGATTATCACTCAAAAATTTTGCGTATGCTTTATCTCCACCCACAAATTTTGCTGATGTTTGGAGAGTTTCCAAAATATCATTATTTTCTGGAATAACAACTGGTGGCTTAAACGGAACTACAACTGCTTTTCCGCCTCTTTTTGTTGTATCAGAAGTAGT
>JAYVHJ010000404.1:0-3139 GCA_043771315.1 Raineyaceae bacterium | reverse complement strand
GAGGCTATCATTGAAGCGGGTCGTACACGTATGACACCTGTAATACTTACGGCTACGGCTACAATACTTGGACTTGTGCCATTAGCTGTAGGTCTTAATATGGATTTTGTAACGCTATTCACAGAACTAAATCCACATATCTATTTTGGTGGTGATAGTGTAGCGTTTTGGGGTCCGTTGTCTTGGACAATGATATTTGGATTAGCGTTTGCAACATTCCTTACGCTGATATTAGTACCTGCTATGTATTTGTTGTATGCACGTATGAAAGGTATCAAACAGAAAATCAAAGAGAAATTACATCACGAGGAAGACACTCATATTCCAGCCACAAACGGACATTCAAACGGAGTAAAAACAACAGTAGAAACGGTTGATTTGGCAGTAAAATAGAGAATATTTATAACAAAAGTGAAAATAAAAAGCAGTTGTCTAGGTTACTAGCAACTGCTTTTTATTTTCACTTTTGTTTTTAATACCAAATTTTTGTTATATTTGTGTAGAATAAATTAAAGAAATAAATCAAAATAATACTAATGGAAACAGTCCTTATACAAATCAAAAATAGCAAGGCTTATAAACTTTTGGAAGATTTAGAAGACCTTGATATTATTGCAGTTTTAGAGAAAAATGCAGTAGTAAAACAAAAGCTTTCTGAAAAATATGCAGGAAAACTGCCTTCTGACGTAGCTGACGAACTTCAAAATTATATAAAAC
The DNA here is from genome assembly GCA_043771315.1 of Raineyaceae bacterium. GTDB lineage: Bacteria > Bacteroidota > Bacteroidia > Cytophagales > Thermonemataceae > JANYGM01. Next base: position 2,422 of record JAYVHJ010000404.1, on the reverse strand, counting down.
AAAGCCGTAACGAATGGAACAGAGAGAATATTTAATTGATAGTAACGCTGTTGTTGATTATCTTAGTAAAAAATTTGATATTTCTCAAATGATTTTTATGAATGAGATTATTGATAAAATCCCTAATTTATCAGTTATTTCTAAAATAGAAGTGCTAAGTTTTAATGCAAGTGAGGAATACACTAATTTATTAGCGGATTTCATAAGTGATGCTATTGTCATTGATTTAACAACTGATATTGTAGATAGAACAATTCTTCTTCGTAAAAAACATAAAATAAAGCTTCCTGATGCTATTATTGCTGCTACAGCATTAGTTTTTAATCATACCATTATCACGAATAATGAAAAAGATTTTGCCAATATAAAGTCCTTAAAAGTCTTAAATCCTTATAAAATTTCAGTAAAGTAAGCCTTTTAAACCTTTATTGCACCTCTTGTATAATCTTTTTCATATTCTCACTCATAAAACTTGAGAGTTCTCCTTTATCATTGACATAAATAAGATAAACATCTAAATTCAATGCAGGATTATTAGTAATAATTTCTTTTGATTTATCCAATCCTACGACCATAAAAACTGTCGCAAAACCGTCTGCAGTCATTGCATCATTAGCTACTACAGTTGCACTAAGAATGTTTTGTTGTGCAGGCTTTCCTGTGATAGGGTTTAGGATATGCGCAAATTTCTTCCCATCTTTTATATAAAACTTTTCATAATTTCCAGACGTGGCAAGAGCTTTATTACCTAATAAAACAACGGCTTTGGTGGCAGTTTCTCCTTTTTCTGCAAGTATTGGGTTTTTGATGCCAATTCCCCACGTTTTGTTGTCTTGATTTTTACCATTACAGACGACTTCTCCACCAATTTCAACCATAAAATCATTAATATTAAGTGTTTTGAGGTAATTAGCTACTACATCAACACTATAACCCTGTGCAATAGCATTAAAATCAAGCGTTATACCTTTTTTTAGCTTTTTTACTGATGTTTTACTGAATGATATTTGCTTAAAATCAACATATTGTAAAATATCTTTGATTTGATTTTCTGTTAAATCTTGTGCTTTTGTAAAGCCAAAACCATAAGCATTGACAAGTGGGGCAATAGTTGGGTCAAAAGCACCTTTACTTATCTCAAAAATCTCCTTACTAGCCTTCAAAACAGGATAAAAATAAGGAAAATTAAAGATAATACTATCATTTTCAATTTTATTAAAGCTAGAAATATCAGAATCTGGTCTATAAGTGGACAAAGATTTGTCAAAATCAACTAAAATACTGTCTATTTGTGTTTGCAAATTTCTATTTTTAGTATCTAAATATTTGATACTAAAAGTAGTTCCTTGTGCCTTTCCCTGCACTAGAAGTAGTTTTTTAGTTTCTGTGGCATTGCTGATAGGTTTTTGAGTATCATTTTTTCTATAAAGATAAATGATTGCTAATATTGCAATAAGAATGATAGAATAGAGGGCATTTTTGGCTCGTGGAGTCATAGTTTGTATTGATTTGGGAAGGAAAGAAGATATTTACTTTCGTGCAAAAGTAACTAAATATTTAGAGGTATAAAACTGTTTTGTAAAAAGAATGCTATTTTGTATAGTTGTTTATGTTGCTAATTTTGTATCTTTGTGGCATTATTGAAAGAAAAATCTTGTCATCAAAATTTGATAATAGCATTATGGCATACAATAAATTTAAAAAACTAGAAACTTTGCGTATCCAATTTGGTATCAATGATATTAATAAAGCGTGGCTACCAAAGGATTTTTTTGCTATAAAGGCTAGTAATGTACTTTCAGAAGATTTAGAAGATGCGTCAAAAACATCTTTAACGACATCAAAAGCAAAATCAGAATACATAATTGCACCTATTTTGAAAGAACTTAAACGGGCAAATAACCATCAATTTAGCACTTATTCAGGTTTTCAGTTTATGGTTGATGTGAAAAATAATTTAAGTGGTGTTTGTGATTTTGTTTTATCAGCAGAAATCAATAAACCCAAAATTACTATGCCTATTATATGCGTTATGGAGGCTAAAAATAAAGAAATATCAGAAAGTTTAGCAGAATGTGGCGCAAAAATGTATGCAATGCAAATTTTTAATGAACAAAAAAAACAATCTCGTAAAGCTATTTATGGTTGTGTAACGAATGCTCGTTTGTGGTGTTTTCTGAAATTAGAAAATAAGGATTTACATATTGACCCCAATTATATTCCGCTTACATTTGCAAACCCTAATGAAGTGTTGGCGGTTTGGCAATGGATTTTAGATAAGAGTTTAGCGAATGAATAAAGACAATGAATACTAACAATAAAATGAAAAAATCTTATTCACATTTTACAGCAACAGACTTAGCAGATTTAGGGATTTCTGTGGTTACGGCAGTATTATTTTCTAATATCTATAAAATAAAAC
>JAYVHJ010000403.1:0-1998 GCA_043771315.1 Raineyaceae bacterium | reverse complement strand
CTATAAAATCCGCTTTTTGCGAGAGTGGAAATTCTAGCAAATCTGTAAAAATTCTTTTACTAAAAAAAGAAACAAAATTATCTCCAGAGTTCAACTTACCCAAATCCAAAATAGGAGCAACTAATTTCATTCGTATTTCTGCTTCGTTCCAATTCTCAATATATCCAAAATGGGCTTTTTGCAGGTTTTTAAATTTGTATTCGTCTAATTCAGAAAAAAATGGATAAGTATCAGCCAGCCACGCCTGCATAAGTGGCGTATAATCAATTACTTTGCTAAGGTTAAAGGCAAGCACTATTTCGCCCTCACGCCATTCTTTTTTCTTTGCCATTTTATGAAATGTTTAACGCTTTATTTTCTGCAAAGATAGCACTTTTAATCACGGATTTTTAAAGGATTATAAGATTACACAGATTTTTTTAATATGGCTATTTTTCATATCTTTACAGAAAAAATGTACTAAACTCTCTTTGGAACTTAGAAGCTACCAACAAATGAACAACATCAACCAACTTATTCTAGGCGACAACCTTGAAATACTCAAAAATATGCCTGCGGATAGCGTAGATTTGATTTATCTTGATCCTCCGTTTTTCTCTAACAGAAATTATGAGATTATTTGGGGTGATAAAGGAGAAGTACGCAGCTTTGAAGACCGCTTTTCTGGCGGAATAGACCATTATATTGGATGGCTAAAAGAAAGAGTAATAGAAATGCACAGAATACTAAAACCTACAGGAAGTATCTTTTTGCATTGTGATTGGCACGCAGACGCAGAAATAAAAGTATATATTTTAAATAAAATTTTTGGAGAAGTAAATTTTAGAGGTGATATTATTTGGCAAAGAACAAATGCACATAATGATGCAAAGAAAAAACTTGCGGTTTTAACAGATACTATTTGGTATTATTCTAAAGCTGAAAAATGTACTTTTAACCCTGTTTTTATGGCTTATAAGCAAGATTATTTGGATAGTTCTTACCGTTATCAAGATGAAAAAGGTAAATATATGTCTGATAATATGACAGGTGCAGGCATAAATCCAAATGATTTAGAATGGAAAGGCTATCTTCCATCATCAAAAGGCAGAAGTTGGTCTATAAATAAAGAAGCTGTTATCTCTCTAGTTGGTGAAGATAAAGCTAAGACAATGAATTGTTTAGAAAAATTAGACTTGCTTTATGAAAATAAATTGATAGAAATTAGCAAGAATGGTACACCTAGATTTAAAAGATATTTAGATACTTCAAAAGGTACATTAGTAGGTAATTTCTGGAATGATATTGCAAATATTGCATCTCAAGCAAAAGAGCGCATAGGTTATCCCACGCAAAAGCCTGAAAAGTTGCTGGAAAGGATAATAAAAATGGCTAGTAATGAAGGAGATATAGTTTTAGACCCATTTGTGGGCGGTGGTACTACGGTAGCGGTGGCAGATATTTTGGGTAGAAATTGGATAGGTATAGACCAATCAGTAGCTGCCGTAAAAGTAACAGAAATGCGTATGCAAAACGTACAAGGGCTTTTTTCTAAGCCGTTTGTGTTGCAGTTGCATAAATATGACTATGATACTTTGCGCTACAAAGATGCTTTTGAATTTGAAACCTTTATTGTGCAACAATATGGCGGTATTAGCAATGCCAAACAACGTGGAGATTTTGGACTTGATGGTAAAACTCGTGACAACACGCCCATACAAGTCAAAAGGAGCGACCAAATTGGTAGGAATGTGATAGATAATTTTAAGTCTGCTTGTGAGCGCAACGACAAAAATATCTATGAAAAAAACAAGGCAGAAAGCAAGCCAGTAGGTTTTATTATTGCGTTTTCGTTTGGGAAAGGTGCGGTACAAGAAGTGGCACGCCTTCAAAATGAAGAAAATGTAATTATTAAATTGGTTTTGGTAGAAGATATTGTGCCTATTGCCAAAAAACCAACTATTTTGGTGAGTATTACTGATAAAGGAAATGATAATAAAGGTTTACGAGAAATTTTAT
>JAYVHJ010000402.1:0-2835 GCA_043771315.1 Raineyaceae bacterium | reverse complement strand
GAAATATCTCCTTCACTGTCGTTGACTTTCTCTTTTAAGCCTGTTTCGTTATTTGTTGCTCCTTCTATTTTTACAAAATCATTTATGAAGTCTTTTACTTGTTCTCTGATGTCAAATACAACTCTTAACCTTTCAGGAATATTATCATCTGGGTTTGCCGTTTGATAAATTGTTTCATGGCAAGTTTTTAGTCGGCTTGTATTTGTTGGAGGTGTTAAATCTCTTACAACTGCTGTAATTAAGAAAAGAGTTGTAAGACGTTGTTGTCCATCTAACAAATCATATTCTATGTAATTTGTCGTTCCGTCTTGTTTATCTTTTTTCTGCAATACCATAGAACCCAAAAAATATTGAGATTCAGGGTTTGAGTTTCTTGCTTGCATTACATCGTCAAGAAGTTCCAGAACTTGGTCTTTGTCCCAAACATAAGGTCTTTGGTATTCAGGAATACGAAACCATTTTGTAAATACTTCTTTTACGAGAAGTTTGTCACTTTCAATTTTTTGAGCCATAAATTATTTTCTGTTCTTGAATGTTTTTAAGAATAACATATATCAACTTAATATTTTTCAAATTCTTTAGGTCTATCAATAAAAAAGCTTTCAATTTCCATTATAGCATTCAATATATCAAAAAGCCACGCTTTTATATCACTATCCATAAAGAAGTTGTTTTTGTTGATTTAAAACTTGCCTAAAATATGGATTTTTTATAGCATTATCTTCTAAAAGGTCTATTTGCCTTTTGAGAATATCTTGCAAAGAAAACTTTAAATCAAAGTAATTATCTGCATAATCCTCTACAGAAACATCAGAAAAGTCCACAACCAAGTCAATATCACTATTATTACTGAACTTATCTGTCAGAATAGACCCAAAAACATACAAAGACTTAACCTTATGAATTTTACAAAGTTTTATGACTTCTGATATGTATATTCTTAATCTATCCATTTGTCAAATTTCAGTTAGAAAATATCTTACTTTTCAACCATAAAAGTGCGTATTTCAGCCGTTTTTTTAGCTATTTCTTTGAAGGTATCAAAAGTAATATCCACTTTACTGATTTGGCTCAAAATCACCTTATTAGTAATTTCTTCAATACTTTGGATTTCAGCTAAATCTAAAATAGTTGTTTCTTCTGGTTTTGCATCTGTTACATTTACTTTTTCATAAATTTTCTGCAATTCTTTGAGTTTTACAAGAAGTGTTTTAGTTGTTTCATTGTCTTCTTGTTTCTCCAAAATTCCAATAAGATTGGTAAGAGAGCGTTTTTGTGCGCCAATTCTCCAAAGAATAGTTTTCATAGCTTCGTTTTTCTCTATGTCAGGAGAAGATAATAGTGCCGTATTTGTAGCATAAAGCCCTTCTACCCAACTTCCAGCCAAAATCAAAGAGGCTAAATCTTTTCTATTGCTTTTTCCTCTCAAATACTCATCAACTGTGCCATAACCCTCACGTGTGATGCTCAAAAGAGAATCTCTTACATTGATATTTTGTTCAAAACGTGTTACAAGCGTTTTCATATCATCACTCAAAATATTGAGTTGGTCAGAAAGTTTTTTGACAACTTTCAGGTAATCCAATGATGCCTGATTTTTAGAATACAATGCCACATAACCCAAATCAGCCATATAAGCACCCAAATTTAGGGCTGTTTTTTGTGAAACAGTCAGATAATTAGAAACATTTGCTGGAGGATTTAGCCATTTTTCATCATACGCAATCTTAGCTTGGTTGATGTGCGACACAAAATCAACAGGGGAAGGAAAAGCATCAGCAACACTTTTAATGCCTTCATTTAGCCCTGTGGTATCTTTTTTAGCATTTTTATTGAAAGCTAAAGAGTCAATATTATTTGCTTTTGGCTTATCTTTTGTGTCGCAAGCAGTCATAATAACTCCAAAACCAGCAACGAGAAGCAATTTTTGTGATATTTTCATAGAAATTTTATTTAAAATAATATCTTGTTTTCTGGTCGTAGTGTCCCACTACGACCTATCTAGCGCATTCAAGCGTCCCGCTTGATTGTTCTAAAAAGGAGCGGGACGCTCCAGTACTTTTTTGCAGTCGTAGTGGGACACTACGACTAGATTATGCTATTTTTTTATTTTAGTTAAAATGGCAAATCATCTTCATTTCCACTAGAAATAGTGGCTAATTGGTCGTTTATTTCGTCAATACTTGCAGTTTTTGTTGCTTTTGGCTTGTTTTCTGTTGCTTTGTACGGATTAGTCGCACCGCTAGAAGAAGATTTTCCGCCCAAAGATTCAATACTTTGCGCAGTAACGTCTGTGTACCATTTTTCGTTGTACTCACGTGAAGCAACAGTAAATGTTACACTCACTTCATCACCTTCTGAATGACTTTCCAAAGCAGAAATTTTGTCATTCCAAACACAAATACATATCTTTTTAGGATACGCATCAGAAGTTTCCAATACAAAATCTTGCTTTTTCCATTCTCCTTTGGCGTTATTTCCTACTTGTACGCCTAAAATTTTTACTATTTTCCCTTTTATCTCTAAACTCATTTTCTTATATTTTTTATGTAATTAGCCCCTAACCCCAAAGGGGGACTTTTATAGATTTATCTTTATGTATTTCTCCCCTTTGGGGTTGGGGGCTTTTATTCTTTCAAAAATGGATATTCTTCCATGTAAACGTCTGTATAGGCTTCTGATGCCTCTGGATAAGGAGAATCTTCTGCAAATTGCACTGAATCCTCTACAAGCAAACGCAATTTTTCTTCAAGTTCTTCAAAATAAACCTCCGTAGCATATTTTTCCTTTAAAATAACGGCACGAGCCTGCTCAATTGGGTCAAGCATTTTATAG
>JAYVHJ010000401.1:0-4804 GCA_043771315.1 Raineyaceae bacterium | reverse complement strand
GACGTAAGTTGTGCTATTCAGACGCTTTTGACCTAAGATTATTCTCTTCAAGAATAACTAAAATATCTAATCCCATGGATGAGAAAATTGGTGAGGAGCGTACTGGGGAATATGCTACACCACTAAAACAACTTTACCGTTCTCAGGAGATTGAGTACGAGTTGATGGAGTATGAGCATAATCTTTGGGAATTTTAGTCTAAAAATAGCTTAAGGCTAGTTTATATGCTAATAATACCAATATAAGAAATAAAAAAGAGAAGTTTGAGCATTTGCTTAAACTTCTCTTTTTTATTTCTCATACCCTGTTTTTTTCTTGATTTTCTTTGAAATATGCTATCACTAATTTTGCTTTTGCCTTTCCTACGACTTCTACTATTTCTGTTTCTGATGCTTCTTTCATTTTTGAAATAGACTTAAAGGCAATCATTAGTTTTTGTAGTGTTTTGTCTGCAATGCCTTTTATCTCTTCTAATTCACTATTAAGGCTGTTTTTGCTACGCTTATCTCTATGAAAAGTAATAGCAAAACGGTGTGCCTCATCTCTAATCCGTTGAATAAGCTTTAAGGATTCTGATTTTTTACTAATATGCAAAGGTATGCTGTCCTCTGGAAAATAAATCTCCTCCAAACGCTTGGCAATACCAATAATAGGAATTTGTCCATAAATTCCCAAATCTTTAAGTGCTTGACAAGCAGAACTTAATTGCCCTTTTCCGCCATCTACAATAATCAATTTAGGAAATTTCTCTCCTTCCTCCTGCAAACGCTTGTACCTACGTGTTACAATCTCATACATAGACGCAAAATCATCTGGACCTTCAACAGTTTTGATATTAAAATGCCTATAATCCTTTTTGGCAGGTTGTCCATTGCGGAAATAAACCATACTTGCCACAGGATTTGTGCCTTGAATATTAGAGTTATCAAAACATTCAATGCGTGTAGGAAGCTCTTTTAGGCGCAAATCTTGCTGTAATTGTAGCAAAGCGTGCTGATGTTTGTGCGTTTCTTCTGCGAGTGCCTTTTTCTGTAATTTCTCTTTTTTTGCAAAAAGTGCATTGCGCACAGACATATCAATAAGTTTCTTTTTATCACCAATTTTTGGGCAAGAAATTTCCATTTCATCAATAGAAATCTCTGTTTCAATGTTGGTAATTACCTCTTTTGCACTGCTATTGTATTTATCTTTAAGACTAAAAATAGCATAAATAAGAATTTCCTCGTTTGTTTCGTCCAGCTTTTTCTCTGCCTCAAAAGTGTCCGTATGAATGATAGCACCATTTTTTATCTCCAAAAAATTCAGAAAAATACTATCTTCATCAGTAAAAAGCGTAATCACCAATAAATCAGTAATTTTAGCATTGACTACGACAGATTTTTCTTGAAAAATAGTAAGCGAATTAGTTTTAGTTTTATAAATATTAGCTTTCTCAAACTCTAATTTCTCTGCGTGAGCAAGCATTTTATCCTTAAAAATCTGCGTAATTTGGCTAATATTTCCTTTCAAAATCTCACGAACTTGCCAAATATCCTCTAAATAATCCATTTCACTTTGCAAATTTTCACAAGGACCTTTGCAGTTTTTAATGTGAAATTCTAAACAAACCTTAAATTTATTTGCTTCAATATTTTCTCTGGAAAGTGCAAGACTACAAGTTCTGATAGTATAAAGTTGCTTAAAAAGCTCCAAAAGGCTATTCATAGCCCTGACATTGGAATAAGGACCATAAAAAGTTCCCAAACTTTTATCTAACTTGCGTGTAATAAGTAGGCGAGGAAATGGCTCTGTCGTAATCAGCAAATAGGGATAAGTTTTGTCATCTTTGAGCAGAATATTATATTTTGGCTGATACTCTTTGATAAGTGAGTTCTCTAAAAGTAGGGCATCTTTTTCTGTACCAACAACCGTAAATTCTATATGCACAATTTGAGAAACCAACCTAAGGGTTTTCCGACTATGTTGCTTAGAATCAGTAAAATACGAACTTACCCTATTTTTCAGGTTTTTAGCTTTCCCAACATAAATAATAGTGTTTTCTTTGTCAAAAAACTTATAAATTCCTGCATCAGAAGGTAAATTAGCTATATAATCTTTCATTTTTAGGGACGAAGTTTGAAGTACGAACTTGGAAGAACATTTTTATTTAGTTGATTATTTTGCCTGCAAATATTTTTTATCTAAATAAAAAGTACCAAAAGGAATAAAAGAAGCCACAAAAGCAATAAAAAATAACTTCCAAGACCAACCAAGCTCAATTTTTGCTTGAATAATAGCCAAAATATAGGCTACAAAAAGTAATCCGTGTGCCATTCCAACCACTTTATTAGGTGCGGGCATGCCAGCCCAATATTTGAGCGGCATTGTAATAAAAATAATAATCAAAAACGAAATACCTTCTACAAAGGCAATCAAGCGTGTACGACCAAGCGTAGTTGTAAGAAAATCAGACATTTTTTAAATTGTGAATTTTAAATTGTGAATTGTGAATGAATACAAAACTTTGATAATCAAATTATTATGTAGTAATTGTATTTAAAGTCCCCTTTGGGGATTTAGGGGCGTTTCTAAAAATATTTTTTCCACCAAGTTTGGAATACAATCAGCCCCCACACACGAGCGTGGCTATCTTCTGGATTATCTGAAAATAATTTTTCTTTCAATTTTCGTATTTCATCAACATTAAAAATGCCTTGTTGTTCTATAAATGTATCAGAAAGTAAGTCATCAGTAATTTTTGATTTTAGTTCTGTCTGAAACCATTTCAAAAGTGGCACTTCAAAACCTTGCTTAGGACGGTTATAAAGCTCTTTTGGCAACATATCTCTAAAAGCATCTTGTACAATTTTCTTTTTCATTTTTCCAGTAATTTTGGAAGAAATAGGCAAAGTAAAAGCAAAATTTACAACTTCATAATCCAAAAAGGGCGTTCTGACCTCCAAACCGTTTGCCATTGACATCATATCAACTTTTGTTAGCATATCATTTGGCAAAACCAGTTTCATATCTGTATAAAGAAACTCGCTCATATATTCAGTTTGCGTATGATTATCTTGCAAAAACGACAAAATTTCTTTTTTCCTATCTCCAAAACTAACTGTATTAAGTTCACTATCAAGTGCTTGGCGTGATTTTTCTGATAATATTTTTTTTGCATCTTCTTGTGTAGCAAAACTTGCCCAACGCCAATAACGCTCTTTTGGTGTAAGTTTTGCGCCTTCTGCAAAGCGTGCAAATTGTCGTATTTTATTACCTAAAAATGAGTTACGAGATTTTGGTAATTTGTCCCACAAACCGCCCAAATTATTAACCATTTGCGCCAAAAAACCATTTTCACGTACTTTAAATTCTGCTTGATGTTTGTTGTAACCTCCAAAAATTTCATCTGCACCATCTCCAGAAAGTGCCACCGTAACTTTTTTACGAGTTCTTTTACTCAAAATATAGACCGCAATAGCAGAAGAATCAGCAAAAGGCTCGTCAAGATAATCCAAAATTTCATCTAAATGTTCGTACAAATCATCATTTGATAAAGAAAAAACAGTATGATTGGTCTTAAAATGCTTTGCAACAAGATTGGCGTATTTGGTTTCGTCAAAAAATGGCTCATCTTTATAACCAACTGAAAAAGTGCTTAAATGCTCCGTATGGCGTGATGCCAGCCCAGCCACAATAGAAGAATCAATGCCACCACTCAAAAAACTACCCAACGGCACATCAGAAATCAGCCTACGTTGTACGGCATTTTCCAAAAGCTCTGCTAATTTTTTTTGCTGATTTTCGTAAGATAAAACGGTGTATTCTTGCTTTTTGATGCCATTTGTAGGAATTTCATAAAACTGTTTTTCTTCAATTTTGCCATTTTTGATAAAAATATAATGCCCTTCTTTGACTTTTTTGACATTTTCAAAAATAGTGTGAGGCGCAGGAATATAATTTAGTTGTAAATAAGCATTTAGACTCTGATAATCAAGATGTTTCTCTATTCCAAATGCTAAAAGTGCTTTGATTTCTGAAGCGAATACAATTTTGTCTTCATCAAGGCTATAAAGCAAAGGTTTCACGCCAAAGCGGTCACGAGCCAAGAAAACTGTATTTTCTTGTGCATCAAAAATAGCCATAGCAAAAAAACCATTGAGTTTTTGCAGACAATTTTCTCCTTCCAATTCATAGAGTTTTAGTAGCACTTCTGTGTCTGTTTGGGAGATAAAAGTGTGTCCTTTATCTTCTAACGTCTTTTTTAGGAGAGGATAGTTAAAAATTTCGCCATTGAAAACAATAGTAAAACGCTTATTTTCACTTTGCATTGGTTGGTTGCCTAGCGGAGAAGTATCTAAAATGGATAATCTTCTATGTCCAAGCCCTACATAATGGCTTATAAACGTATCAGCATAATTAGGACCACGTTTTTCTAGTGTGTCATTTGCTTTGGAGAGGTTTATCATAGAAAACCGTCCAATTTCATTAAAAGCACATATTCCAGTTATTCCACACATTTTTGACCGTTATTTTTTAGTTGTTTTATGGTGTAAATTTAGTGTTTTTTGCTGAAATTTTGTTAAAAATTTATGAGAGTTAGACAACGATAGAAAAAGCCCCAATTTTGGTTTAATTTTGCCAATATTTTATTATGTTTGTGGAAAAGCGTGAATACATTGTTAGACGTAATTCGTTGTTGGTGTCGCTAATGCTAGAACATCAACCTTTTTTTATCATCAAATCAATATATTCTTCTATTTTTTGGTAAGTTGTTTGTGCCATTTTTTATTATTTGTTTAGTATTGTATTTAGTTTAGTGTTTTCA
>JAYVHJ010000400.1:0-14509 GCA_043771315.1 Raineyaceae bacterium | reverse complement strand
CGGTTTTTTCCAGAAGCATTTTTGATTTTTACTTTAATTTTATCAATTAAAGTTTCTTTAATCTCCAAAGAAACTTTATTTTCTTTTGGAAGAGCATTTTGGAAAGAAGTGAAAGACGCACTTACAAAAGAAAGTGCCAATAAAGCTGGGAGAATGATAGTCTTTTTCATAAAAATTAGGTTAAATTATGTGTTGAAAAAAATGATTTAGTTTTATTTTCTATGCAAATAAACTAAACGCCAACAACTATTCTATAAACCGTTTTATGAAAGGTAATTTTTGATTTGTAAAGGGTTTTTTATGCTGATTTTTTTTGGATTTATTTAATTTCCATTGCTTTAAAAAAGTCTTTTTTGCGGTCACGAGCCAAATCTATTTCTTGCAAACTTTGCATCAAAATAATATTTTTTTCACCTTTTGCATTGTTTTTTAAGCCTTTTATATGATTTTTATTGACTAAAAAAGAACGGTGAACCCTCAAAAACTGGCTAAAACCTTCTAAAAGTACCTCAAAATGTTTCAGGTTTTTAGAAACCATTATTTTTTTGTTATTGATAAGAATAATTTGAGAATATGCGCCATCAGCTTCCAAATACTCTATCTCCTGAATATCAAGATACTCATAGCCATTGAGAACAGGCAAACAAAGCGTTTGAGGTTGTGCTGTATTTAGGTTTTTAGCAAGTATTTGAAGACGTTTTTGGTCGTTTTCTAATGTTTTTTTGTGCTGAACTTTCTCTATTGCCGTTATCAAATCTTTTTCTTGAATAGGTTTTAGCAAATAATCAATAGCGGAAAGCCTAAACGCCTGAATAGCGTATGCACTATACGCAGTCGTAAAGATGATTTCACAAGTTATTTTTTGCTCCAAAAGCTCTTCTGCAAGTTGCAAACCCGTTTTTTGAGGCATTTCAATATCCAAAAGCACTAAATCTGGCTGGTGGTTTTTTATAAGCTCAAAGGCAACATCTGCATCTGGGGCTTCTGCAAGCACTTCTACATCAGGTAAATGCTCCAAAATCATAAGTTTGAGCAACCTACGAGCCTGCGGAGAATCATCAACAATAATAATTTTAATTTTGTTTTGGCTTTTCATTGGCTTTTGTGTTTCCCCACGTTCCACGTGGGGTTATGATTGTTGAACCCTTTCAGGGTTTTTTAGTACAGTTTTCTATCTAAAATCAAGATAATTTTAGTTCCTAATGGCTCATTTTCTTCATTTATTTTGTCTATAATTTCTGTTTTTATATCAAATGTTTTATTTTGATGTAAGAGTTCTATTCTTTTTTGTATATTTTTTGTGGCAAAAGATTGATGTAATGTTTTATTATTCTTATTGATTTCTGTAGCTTTTTTTCTGCCTACGCCATTATCTTCAATGCAAATAGAAAGTTGATTTTCAGTAGGCATTTCAATAGATATATTCAAATTTTTCAATCCTTTTTTATGTCTTAAACCGTGTTTGAACGCATTTTCTACGAAAGGTTGTAGCAAAAAAGAAGGCAAAAAAATCTCCTCTGTAAGTATATTTTCTTGTATTATGATATTCCAACTAAAATCTTCCTCCAAAAGCATTGCTTCTAGCTCAACATAAACAGAAAGCATTTCAATTTCTTCTTTAAGGCTTATTTGTGGTTTTTCACTATTGAGAAGTATTTTTCTGACCAAATCAGCAAAATTATTCAAATATAAAATAGCTTTTTGTTTGTTGTTCTCATAAATGTAAGTTTTAATAGAATTTAGTACATTAAACAAAAAATGTGGGTTCATTTGACTTTGAAGTGCCGTTTGTTGCCAAAGTTTTAGTTCATTTTCTAGTTGAATTTCTTTGAGTTGCTGGCGTTGTTTTTCCTGCAAAAACTTAATTCTATTCCTAAAAAAAATCCAGAAAATACTCCCTAAAATCATCAAAATACTCCCAAAAAACCACCAAGTTTGCCAAAAAGGAGGCAAAACAACCCCATTTATCCAAATACTATTTTTAGAAAACCTATTTTGATGGTCTAAAACCTTGATTTCCAACTGGAAAGCTCCAACAGGAAAAGAAGGGAAAGCAATATTATCACTGTTTGCAGGCTGATAATTCCAAACACTATCACTTTTGGTCGTCTGCTTAAAGCGGTAAGCATAACGAAATTTGTCCCCAGAAAAATAACAATTTGCCTCCAAATTGACGTTCAAACTCTCTTCAAAATTCATACTTATATCCTCATAAACATCTGTAACATCATTTTTGAGAAAATTAGCAATAATATTAGTATTTTTTTTATTGATAAATATATTTTTCAGAAAAACGGCAGGAAAAGGTTTGTCAAACACAAAATCAAGCGGAATACTCTGCAATCCTTTGGACGTTCCCAACCAAATTTTATCCTCCAAAATACACAAAGAAAGCACATCTTCAGAAATCAAACCCTCTAATTTTCCTATTTTTTGCCACGTTTTTGTACCTAACTTTTCGCCCAAATGCCAAACAAAAATGCCCTGATTAGTAGCTACAAACAGTTTTTCACCATTAGCGAGTATTGTATATGCCTGCACATTGTCAGGAAGTTGAGTGATTTGCTTAGGTGGCGCATTTAACGCAGTTTCTAACGCAATTTCATAGAGTTTCCCCTCAAAAGTAATAGCAAATAAAGTATTTTTATTGGTATTATTAGTAGTTTCTGTTATTTTAGTTAGCCCCAAAACTTGCTTATCTTGAAAAAAAATATCTTCAATAAGCCATTCTTTTTCACTAAAAACAACTTTTAGTAAACCTTTGTTAGTTGCTATCCAACAAATTTTATTTATATCATCATAGATAATAGCTCTTCCCCATTGGTTGTTAATTACTTGATAACCAGTATTGTTGCTATTATTCTTATCATTATTATTTTTTGTGTTATCTTTTTTAAAATCTTCTAAAAAATAATTATTAGCAGAAGTTGCAAACATATAGCCTTGTGGCAGGTGTACAAAAGCCTTCACAGAACCCGCATTGGGATAAATGGTAGCTATTTTATTGTTATCCAACGCATACAACACACTATTAGCATTAAAATACACTTTTTTATCCAAAAAATCATAATCCAAACTTCTAATATCAGATTTGGTAGGTAGTGAATAGGTTTTTATCTGATTATTTTTTGTGTTGAGTACACTCACCACTCCACCAGTATTTCCAAAATAAACATTTTCTTTGTCGTGACAAACTTTTAAGATTTTATTAGGCTGATTTTGCCAGCTTTTAAACTGAAAATCAGGGATATACAGCACACCGTCATGAAGTGTAGTAAGCCAAATAGCCCCATCTTTGTCTTCCAAAAAACTAGAAAAAGAAAATTCTTCCAAAAAAGTTTGTACCTCATTTGTTTTAAAATCATAAACAACAACGCCTGTAAACGTCATAACCCATATTTTGCCCTGCTTGTCTGTCAAAATATGCGTGATTTTTTTTCCTAAAATATTTTTTTTTAGAACAGGCAAATCCATTAGCTCAAACGTACCATTTTTGAGTTGATAAATATCTCCAGTAACCATTCCAAACAACCAAACATTAGACTGATACACGCAAATAGTGTAATTAGAGAGAGTTAGCTTACTTTTTCGGTTGATAGGATAAATATTTAATTGGTTTTTGGCATTGATAATGTCATTAGTTTTATTAATTTGATAGTTATTTTGGGCATTGATTTTACCCATAACATTTGCCACAAGCCAAATATTACCTTCTTTGTCGCTAATAGTTCTAAAAGGGGTTGTTATATGTTCTCGTGGATATTTTTTGTCAATATCAGTATATATTTGACATTTTTTTGTGACATGTGAATAATACCAAAGCCCATCTTTTGTGGCAATCCAAAGTTCATTTTGCTTACTCACAGCAATATTTGCGACATAACTTTCCCTAAAACCTTCTATTTCGTCCATTTTATCATTTTCTACAAAGAAAACCTGCCCAGTAAAATTATGGCAATAAAGAACTCCATTTGGAGCAAGAGAAAGCCCTGTAATAGATTTACTTTGTTGCGTAGGCGTTTTGTAAGACACAAATGTAATGCCATTATAACGAAATAAGCCAGCATCACAGCCAATCCAAACAAAACCATTTTTGTCTTGCAAAATAGAATAAACCTCATTACTTGGCAAACCTTGCTCTGTCGTAATCAAACGAAAACTAGGTTTTTGCGCAAATAAAGGCAAATTTATGAATAAAAAGAAGAAGAAAACTAATAAAAGATATTTTTTCATAAAATAAACTTGCGTTATTTACAATTACTTTATTTCTTCAAACATTTTCTTATATCTCTGCATTTCCTGCTCGTGGGTGAGGTTTTCAGAAATATGTTTTTGTAGATTTTTGCCCATATTTAGAAGCGTATTTTTGTCCATTTGTGCCAATAAAATCAGCATTTCACGACACGAAGAACTATTTGCAGACTCAAAAAGCAAAGCATTTTCATTGTGTGTGAGTACATCAGCCATTCCTGCCACATTAGCCGCAATAAGTGGCACACCAAGTGCACCAACTTCTAGCAAAACATTGGGCAAACCATCATAAAATGAAGGAATAGCCACAATATCACAAGCCAAATAATGAGAAAGTAACTCAAAAGTTTCCATAAACGGATAATGTGAATATTGCAACCCATCAACCTGATTTTTTTCACTTTCTTTCTGGTTTTCTTGCAGAAAATCCTGCACTTCTGCGCCTATTTCACCTACAATAAGCAAATGAAACATGTCTTGTAAACCACTTTTTTGAAGTTCTTGCAAGAAAAACAGCACGCCTTTTTTATCTTTCAAATGCCCAAAAATTCCTATTACTTTTTTTAGTGGAGAAATATGCGTATTTCTCCAATTTTTAGCATTTTTTTCGTCAAGTGCAAGGCTTTGCCATTCTAACAAATTGATGCCATTTGGAATATAACAAACAGAAACTTCCTTATATAATTTATTGATTTTAAATACTTTATCTCTGGAAACACAACAAACCATAGCAGATTTTTTTAGACAATCCTCTAAGATTTTTTGTTTGCGTGGCGTAAAAATCCCGCTATCAAAATCATTTCCCCTAATCAATGTAACCAGCGGAATTTCTAGCCAAGCAGAGAAAATAGGCGCAGAAAACATAGGGAAATAGCCCCCAAATGCCACAATATGTGTGTATTTTTCTTCTTTGTGGAGATTTTCAAAGAAAATCCACATACAATTAAGCGTATGCGCAATGTCAGCGTGAGCAGGAAATAAAATATCTTTTCCATTTTGGACTATTGTCGTTTTGGTTTCTCCCACACGTTGCGTAAGATGCACCACGTGTATAGAAACGCTATTTTTACGCAAATTATAGACTATTCTGTCGCAAGAATTAGCCATTCCGCCCACATTGGGTGGATAATTTTCAGTAAGCCAAAGAATTTTCATAGTGTTTTTAATGGTTTTAGCATATTTTTATGTATTTTTATACTTTTAAGACTTACAATTCACAACTCTCTATGAATGATTTTTCTGAATACGAAAAAATTCCGCAAAATTTTAAATCTCTCAACCTTGACGAAAAAGCCTTTCAAGAACTGGAAAAGGTCAAATGGGTCGTTACGGAGAAAGTACACGGTGCAAATTTTAGTTTTATTTATGAACTAGATAATGACAATGATAGCAACAATAATTACAAACTTTTTTTTGCCAAAAGAAAAGAAGTCTTGTCTTGGAATGATGACTTTTTTGCTTTCCAACTTCTTGTAAATCAAATAGAAGACAAAATATTAAATCTTTTTGAAGCCTTAAATCAAGAAATTAGTAATGAAATCAGCAAAGAATACAGCAATAATACAACTATTTTCGTAAAAAAGTACATCATTTTTGGAGAACTTTTTGGGGGAGAATATCCACACGAAAATATCCAAAAAAATACAGACGTACAAGCCATACAAACAGGTGTGTATTATTCCAATAATATTGGTTTTTATGCCTTTGATATAGCTTTTGAAATAGAGAATAAAGAAGGAAATAATCAACTAGAAAGAATTTATCTTGATTATGAAAAAGCATTAAATTATTTTGAAAAATATGGTTTACTTCATGCTAAACCACTTTTTATAGGAAAATTAAATGAGGCTTTGACTTTCAATACACGCATAAATTCTACTATTCCTGCACTTTTGGGCATGCCATTGTTGGAAAATAATCTTATTGAAGGAGTTGTTGTCAAGCCATTTCATAATCCTAGTACCGAAATTATTAAGTTTAGACCTATTATTAAGATTAAAAACAAAGAATTTGATGAAAAAATTGCTTTTCATCAAGCTAAAAAATGGTCTTACACGCCAGAAACAACATTTTTATCAAAATCTGTAGAACTTTCGTTTTTGGTTGATGAATTATGTCAATATCTCAACCAAAACCGCCTAAACAGTGTTTTATCAAAAATAGGAAAATTAGATAAAAGCAATATTTTGCGTATGGAAAACATCAAAAAAGAACTTTTGAGAGATATTTTAGCAGATTTTGACGAAGATACAAATAATATGTTTTCAGAACTTCAACCACCACAGAAGCTGTGGCTAAAAGACCGTTTAAATGCTAAAATAAATGATTTTTTAGGCTAATAACTGATGTTACGCAGAAGTGTATTTGTAGATACGTCACCGCAGTGCGTATCCACTTAGAGCAATGTATTTGCGCCAATTTGGTTATTATGATTTTGCTTACTTTTGTGTTGTTCTACGTGGATACGCACTGCGGTGCGTATCTACAACAAATACATTTCACAAAATTATTTTTTGTGTAACATCAGTAATAACAAGTATTGTTTTGAGGCAAATAATATTTATCTCACAAGCTAATTTTTTTTACTAACTTTGCCAAAATTATTATCTAATTGAATTTTTAACAAATCTCCACAAATTTCAAAAGAATTTTTCAATGCTAATACAAGTTTTCAAATCAAAAATACATAGAGCAAAAGTTACACAAGCAGAACTAAATTATGTGGGTAGCATCACCATAGACGAGGTTTTGATGGAAGCCGCCAACCTCATTGCGGGTGAGCGTGTGCAGATTGTCAATGTTAATAATGGCGAAAGACTAGAAACTTACGTCATACGTGGAGAGCGCAACTCTGGCACTATCTGCCTAAATGGTCCTGCAGCACGTAAAGTGGCGGTTGGTGATATTCTGATTATTATTGGTTATGGTTATATGGAGTTTGAAGAGGCTAAAACCTTTGTTCCAAGTCTGGCTTTTCCTGATGAAAATAACCGTTTAGCGTAATATTTTAAATAAATAATGAAAAAAATATTTCAAGCATTTTTGCAGTATGTTTTGCCCCTAGCACTTGGTTTGGGGCTTTTTTGGTGGGTAATGAAAGACCAAAATTTCACAGAAATAGCAGCTATTTTTCGTGGTGCTGATTACCGTTGGCTTTTTGCCTCTTTTTGCTTTGCTATGATAAGCCATTGGGCAAGAGCGCAACGCTGGAAACTGCTTTTAGAACCAATTGGCTATGATTTGCCTATTACTAAATCTTTTATTGGCGTGATGGTGGGTTATCTTGCTAATTTGCTTGTGCCACGTATGGGCGAGGTTACACGTTGCGCGGTGGTGCAGAAAATGCACGGAATTCCTGCTAATGTGTCGTTTGGGACTGTCGTAATGGAGCGTATTGTTGATGTTTTTATCTTGTTTTCTTTGGTTGTGGGCGTGGTTTTGCTAGAATTTGACAAAATAGGGAAAATGGTTTTGGGTATTTTTTCTGATAAACTCAAAAGCCTGCAAAATCTTTATATTTTTGCTATTATAGCAGTTCTGATGCTAGGAATAGGCATTTTTGTTATGTATAGAATGCGTGAAAAATTGCTTACTATTCCGTTGGTGGTGAAAGTTAAAAACTTTTCAGTAGGGATTTTTGAGGGTTTACAAAGTATCAGAAAAGTCAAAAATATGCCTTTATTTGTGTTTTATACACTTCTTATTTGGTTTATGTATTATATGATGGCGTATGTATTGTTTTTTTGTCGTCCAGAAACAGAAAATTTAGGACTTATTGCAGGTGGCGTTATCCTTGTGATGGGTGGTATAGGTATGGCTGCACCTGTGCAAGGCGGTGTAGGAGCATATCATTTGCTTGTAAGTCAGGCACTTATGTTTTATGGAATTGAGGCAGGTTTTGGGAAAGACTTTGCAACCTTTATGCACACCGTTCAAACCGCAATAATATTTTTTGTGGGTTTATTGGCTTTTTTGGCAAGTTTTTTCTTCAAAAATGAAAATCAAAAAGAAGTTCAAACGCCTGAAAATTCTGAAATAATCTAAAAGATTATCTAACAATTTTTCTGCTTGTAATCATATCTCCAACTGCTCTATCTACCAAAATATCTTCAAGTCTGCTTCCTGGTGGAATATCAATGATAGGAAAATTATTGCGTGGCAAACCACCCTCATCATCACCTTCATCTGGGGGTGGCAAATTGTGGCTCATAGTTCTGAAAAGTATCCAAACCATCAACCCAAAGCACAAAATTGAAAAAAGTAAATAAGCCCAAATCATTAACATAAGCTAAATTTTAGCAGGTAACTATAAAATAAATTCTAAAACATAAAGATACACACTTTTTTTGGATTAACCAATTTTAAAAAAAATAGTTCAAAATTATATTTTAATTACAGCTTTTTACAAAAATACATAAAAATTTCTTCAAAATTTTATTAGTTTTGTGAAAAATATTGCAGAAATTTGTTTGTATTCACTCACAATTTACAATTCATTAATGAAAAGAATACTCATCACAGGCGCAGCAGGCTTTCTTGGCTCACATCTTTGCGACCGTTTTATCAAGGAAGGCTATCACGTTGTCGCAATGGACAACCTTATCACAGGAAATCTTGCCAATATTGAGCATCTTTTCCCTCTGAAAAACTTTGAATTTTATCATCACGATGTTTCAAAATTTGTTCACGTAGCAGGAGATTTGGATTATATTTTGCACTTTGCCTCGCCTGCAAGCCCTATTGACTACCTCAAAATCCCTATCCAAACCCTAAAAGTAGGCTCTTTGGGTACGCATAATTTGCTAGGACTTGCCAAAGCAAAAAAAGCCAGAATGTTAATAGCCTCAACATCAGAGGTTTATGGCGACCCTAATGTTCACCCACAAAATGAAGATTATTGGGGAAATGTTAATCCTATTGGTCCTCGTGGCGTTTATGATGAAGCAAAACGCTTTCAAGAGGCTATTACAATGGCTTATCATACCTATCACGGCTTAGAAACTCGTATTATTAGAATTTTTAATACTTATGGTCCTCGTATGCGCCTAGATGATGGACGTGCATTGCCTGCATTTATGAGCCAAGCCCTTAATAATGAAGATATTACGGTTTTTGGAGATGGCTCTCAAACACGTTCTTTTTGTTATGTTGATGACTTGGTAGAAGGCATTTATAGACTTTTGTTGAGTGATTATGCCTATCCCGTAAATATTGGTAATCCTGATGAAATTACTTTGCTAGAATTTGCACAAGAAATTATCAATTTGATAGGCACAAAATCAAAAATTGTGTATAAACCTCTGCCCACAGACGACCCAAAACAACGCAAACCAGACATCACTCGTGCCAAAGAAATTTTAGGCTGGGAACCCAAAGTAAACCGTTCAGAAGGCTTAAAACGCACTTTGGAGTATTTTCAGAGTGCTATTAAAAAGTAAAAAATATGAAAACCACCCCTAACCCCTCCTTGAAAAGGAGGGGAATAAAACTCCCCTCTTTCCTAAGGAGGGGTTGGGGGTGGTTAAGATATGTTGTTAAACTAAAACTCCTAACTTCACAAAAACAGCAAAAAACCAAATCAATATGAGAAAACCAATTTTATATGACAAAGTTCAAGATTATTGTTTTGGTTTGATAAATCAAGGCTATAGCATAGAACAAATAGAAAATGCACTTTTGCCAATAGCACATATTTTGGCTAATAGTACAAGATACCACTTGTTAGAAAGTTGTGAAGTACAAATAAACTTAGGAATTTCTCAATTTTCAAGAAAATTTCCTGATTTTATTTTGACAGATGCTTTAGAAAGAAAGTTTTATCCAAAACCTGCTTATTTGGAAGAAGAAAACCTGCACCCATCAGTAAAGCGTTTTTTTGAAGCAATGTACGCCAAATTACCTGAATACCCTTTTCATCTAAATCTGCCTTGCACAGATAAAGCATTAGCACTTTTAGAAGAAAGATTTGAAACACCAATGCCCAAAGCTTTTAGTGATTTTTATAAAATTACTGACGGATTTTGTACGCCTATAACGCAGGAATTTTTGAGCATAATACAGATTTTGGAACAATCTCAGTATTATAGAGAAGATGAAACACAACCTGAATATACTTCTCCTGAAATTGTCGTACAACCCTATCATTATCATAATAAATGGTTGATTTTTTGTTGTACAGAAGGTACTGGAGATTTTTATGCTATAGATTTCGCACCAGGAGCAAAAGGAACTTTAGGACAAATTATTGAGAGTGGAGCAGATTTTTTTGAAGGTTGTTTTGTTTGCCAAAGTTTTGAAACTATGCTGGATAAAATAACTGAACGTGTCTTAAAAAATGATTTAGTTATTCCTACAATTACATATCCTTTTATAAATGAAAATAGGTGGTGTTCATTACCTCAAAATGATTGGACATTAGGATTTAGTGAGGAGGAGGAGGGAGATTTATACTATTTTTCTAGCCTTTTATATGAAAACCCAAATCAGTAATTCAAGTTGCGTAGAGAATAATTTTGTTAGATGTATTTGTTGTGGATACGCACCGCAATCTATTAAAACTTTAAAAAATTATGGTTACAGCTTATGTTTATGATTTTACGGCTGACAATGTACGTTCTGCGTGTACGTATAGTGCTTATTTAGGTTTTAAGTTTTTGGGTGCAGAGTTGCAAATTGTCAAAAATTCCGCAGAAATAAAGGACGAAAATCCTGAAAATATTGCTATTGGTGGTGTTGGTTTTGTGGTGGATAGGCTTAGAAAATTGGGTGTTCCGCTAGAATATTACGACTATCCAGAAGAATTAGAGGAGTTTTTGGGACGCAAAGTTTGGGTTTCTACCATTAACCAAGTGGCTGCAGAACTGCCTTTTGCCTTTGTCAAACCAAAAGATGACGACAAACTTTTTACAGGGCGTGTGGTGCGTTCTACCAAAGATTTGATAGGCACAGGTAGCCAAACAGGTGATATTCCTGTTTATTGTTCTGAAGTAGTGAATATGATTGCGGAATTTAGGACGTTTGTTAGGTATGGTAAAATCATTGGTATAAAGCAATATAGTGGCAATTATAGGCTAAAACCTGATTACGACATTATAGAAAAAGCCGTAAAACAGTTTAAAAACTGCCCTAACGCTTATGGTATTGACTTTTGCGTTACAGACGACAATAAAACGCTTCTCGTTGAAGTAAATGATGGTTATGCTATAGGAAATTATGGTTTGGACGTGATAGATTACGCTAAGTTTTTATATACACGCTGGGCGCAACTCACCAAATCAAAAGATTGGTATAATTTTTAGTGTAATAGTAAAAGCCATTCTGCAATAGAATGGCTTTTTAGTTTTATAAAACATATTCTATTTCATTTTCTGGGTTGATTTCGTTTCCTATCAAAAGGCAAGAACTTCCTTTGCCCTCCAACAAATCAAAATAAAGCAAATATTGTTTAGGATTATGCGTATCACGAGCCAAAATATGCCTTGTTTCACCTTTGCCTGACAAAAAAGCACGTCCATCACTCTCAAAAAAGAAACTACCAATATCTTTCATTTGCCATTGAATTTCTCCCATATTTTTTTGTGGTAATCTAAAAAAAACTTCTGCAGTTTGCTCACTATCAGCAAATTGTGTGGCTGCACCAATATTTCCATCAGTACCCAAAAAGAATGGTGTAAGTGCTGTTTCTGTATCTTTTCTTTCTAGAAAAAACCAAATAATTTCTGCGCCTTCACCTTTGGGCATACTCACCAAATAACGGCTTTTATCCATCACCACAATAGGAAAAAACCGCCCAGTTGCTATACGTTGGTCGTTTTCGTCCCAAGTCATTTCTATAAGTTTGATTTTTCCAATAACTTGATAGTTTTCTTGCCAATGCACAATCATATTACCAAGTTTTATATGCTCCAATTTATCATAAATAGTAGCATTTGATGCATTTAAACGGCTTTCAAATGATTTTTCATAAGAAGTCGGAGAAGATTTTTCTTCTTTTTTTGATTTTATTTCTGATAAAACTTCTACTTGTGGGTTTTTAGCATTTTTTATCAAACGCATTATAAGCATTACAACGCCTATAAATATTATTAAAAAACCTAAATAAAATAAAACATTTGCTAATTGAGCCATTTCTTGAGGTGTGAGGTATGAGATGTGAGGTGTGAAGTAAAATACATAAAACACCAAAAACAATTTATTTTCTGCGTGAGGAAGACCTAGACGAGCTAGAACTCCAAGACCTTGAATCTGAACGCCTAGAACTACTACTTGATGAACTTGCGCTACTGCGTGAACTGCGTGAAGATGAACTACTTGACGAACTTTTATAAGATGACGAACTAGAACTACTTGAACGTGAACTACTTGAACTGTAGCCAGAACTATAAGAACGAGAACTACTACTTTTTGAGCTAGGAGAACTATATGAATGTGAGGCAGTTGAATGTGAACTATACGAATTTCCAGAGCTGGCAGAAGGTGTTGCAGTACTTTTACTAGACCAAGATTTAGTATCTGATTTTTTTGCAGAATAATAATTGTCGTGTGAAACGCTATTTTGTTGGCGTGGCGAGGTGCTAGTTTTATAGATTTTATTATAATTATAGTCAGATTTTACACCAGCAGCATAAAGGTTTTGATTTGCTACAAACCATTTGCCAGATAAAGCGTGTTTTTTTGCCAAAATACGCATATTTGCGCTTTCAGTGCTATTTCTGATAATACTTGTGTCCGTTTTATCAAATTTCATTTTATCAATATCATTCATTTGTGCATTCAATAAAGAATCTTGCGACACAAAAGCAAGATAACCATCTTTATTTTCTGCATATTCGTGGTCTAAAAGTGAAAAAGGCATATTGATTTTGTCTAATACTATGGCAGTATTAGCATAATTAGGCATTCCTTTTAGTTTTACTGCTTCCTCTGTACCTTTATTTACAATCAAAAGCAAAGAATCAACTTTATGAAAAGCAGGCACAAATTCAGGTTTTAGCTTTCCACGAACTGAAAGATAGTCTGTATTTATATCCAAAACTGCCTTCAGATAATTATTATATCTCTCTTCTGTTTCTGTTGTTGGGGTCGTACAATCTTGGTACAAAAGTTGTAATTCTAGCATTCTATTATGCGGAAACACACTTTCTTGGTGCAATTCATCACGCATATTTTGGACTGTGTGTACTTCTGTCTTTTCTTTAAAGTCAATGGAAACAAGTTTTTGCGCTTTATCAATGGTGCTTTTCCAAAGTTGGTGTGCTTTTTGGGCTTTTTCCAGTTCTGCTAAAATATAATCTTTGTTTTTTTGCTCCAAAGTAGCATTATTGGCAATACTTGGTTTTAAACTTTCATAAGCTGTTAAAAATTCTTTTTCTGATGTACTATTTTCTGTTATTTCAGCAATAAAAGTGCTTTTAAGGTTTATTTTGTCTTCATAAAGGCGTATTCTATCAGAAAATTGCCAACCAAAAGCTCTCACTTCATTATGATAGTTATACAAACTAGGTAGCCAAAAATTGTTTTTCTGACTTTCTGCCTGCTGACTAAGTTGTTCAAAGTCTAAACTAATGGCTTTGGTGGCTGTTATCCATTGTGTATCTTCATCTTTTAGCCAATCTGTTACTTCTGTTTTAATTTTTGTTTCAAAATCAGCCTGACGTTTTTTATACCAAAAAAGATTTTCTTTTATTTCTATAAAAATCACTTTGGGTGCAACGAAAAAAGATAGTACCAAACCACTGATTATCAAAATAATAGGTGAAGTATAAGTTTTCATAAAATATTTTTTTAAGTAATTTTTTCAAATATCTTCAAATAATCAATAAGTTGGTTGATATTTTTTTTATCATAAATACTTGGATTATTTTCACCATTTACAGAATAAACACGTTTTACCATAAAATGATTTTTTTCATCTCTTTTAGCCTCAATAGTGTGCGTATAATGATTTTCTGGGTGATAATAATCAGGTTGTTGAAATGTATATTGTTGCCCTGCATTGAGTAAAGCCAATATTTTAGCTACTTTTTCTGTTGGTATTGCTTCGTATCTTTTAGCAATTTGGACAAATGAATACGTAGGATAATGATAACCTACATCTTCTGTAAGTTGATAAGATGTTTGACATTTCTCACAGTAAAAAAATGCTTCTGAATAGCCTTCATACATAGTTTGTGCATCAAAAGTTAGTTTTTGATACGCAATACTACGCCAATCAATGGGACTATTTCCCCAAGAATTTGGTATTTCTTCACATTCACAC
>JAYVHJ010000399.1:0-5681 GCA_043771315.1 Raineyaceae bacterium | reverse complement strand
CTCCCCCATTATCACTTCTGTAAACTTCACAACCAATTATAGGCGTTTCAAAAAGTGCAGCATTGGCGTCATAAAAATAATCATATAACGCTGTGGGTTTTACCTTACCGGATCTTACCATTGCCTTCACTGATGAATCATTGTACTTATCATCAAGTCCGCTCTCATTCAAAAAACTATCGAGCCTTTTTTTATCAAGC
This sequence comes from Raineyaceae bacterium, assembly GCA_043771315.1. Lineage (GTDB taxonomy): Bacteria > Bacteroidota > Bacteroidia > Cytophagales > Thermonemataceae > JANYGM01. Next base: position 5,481 of record JAYVHJ010000399.1, on the reverse strand, counting down.
AATAAAAAATCTTCTTTATTAATATTTTTAAAATCTTTAATACTTAATTGATTAACTGATTTCCCTATTTTAATATTATTGATTGTTTGTACCCTAACATAATCAAAATAGTAAAACTTACTATCTTCTGTATCAACTATTATATGTGCCTTAATATTACCTCCACCAATTTCAACAGGTATAATTTTTAAGATAGCATAACCTTTTGTTCTATTTATAATTATATCATCAATTTCTGTTGTATTTGTTATTTTGATAGGAAAAGTATATATTTTTTTAACTTCTTCTTCTGTAATTTTTTCTCTAACATCAGCTTCATCTATCAAAAGTGTTTTTTCTTTCAAGAATTTCCTGTCTAAATCTAATTGTTTTTTGAGTAATGTTTTTACAGTATGTTTTGAATTAGCCGTTAAATATGATAAAATATACTGCAAATGTCCTACTGCATAAACTATTTCACTAGGTGTTGGAACTAAGTTGATTAAATTAACTTTAAAATCTATCTTTTTAGCACCTTTTAAGCTCAGAACTGCTACATCTCCTTCTCTTGTCTTTTTGTTAACATTACGATATCCGCTAACAAATTTGCCAGTACGTGAATCCATTGTACGGGTTGGCTCTCGTGTAAGAACATAAATATAGTTTGGTATTGTTGAAATGTTAAGAAAAACATATTTTTCATCATCATTCTTTATTGGTTTAGATTCTGATATTGTCTTAACTTCATATTTAGAAAATTTCCAAATTTTTTTAACAGTATTTACGAATATTGAATTTACCTTGTTTTTAGACATACTATCTTCCAAAACAATTATTAATATTCTATTTTATACATCAATGGCTTGCTGATGCGACATATTAGGATATTGAGCAGATAACCTAAATATCTGAAACAATACCAAGTAAATCATTATTACAAAGGATTTATTCATTTTTTGTTTTATATGTTTTATTACAAAAAAACAGTTTTATTGTGAAACCAAAATATTTTTTAAAAAAAGACTTCCAGTTTAGTGGAAGTCTTAGTTTGTTTATTATTAGTGCATTGTTATTTCTAGCGCAAGTCCACGAAGCTCGTGTACAAGCACGTTAAACGACTCTGGAATATTTGGTTTTGGCATCAGTTCACCTTTTACAATGGCTTCATACGCCTTAGCACGTCCTATTACATCATCAGATTTTACTGTTAAGATTTCTTGTAGGATATTAGCTGCTCCAAATGCCTCCAATGCCCACACTTCCATCTCTCCAAAACGCTGACCACCAAACTGTGCCTTACCACCCAAAGGCTGTTGCGTAATCAAAGAATATGGTCCAATTGAACGAGCGTGCATTTTATCATCAACTAAGTGACCTAGTTTCAGCATATAAATAATCCCCACCGTTACGGGTTGGTCAAATCTATCTCCTGTCAAACCATCAAACAAATAAGTACGTCCAAAAGCATCTAAACCAGCTTCTGCAATTTCACTTACTACTTGCGCCTCTGTTGCACCATCAAAAATTGGTGTAGCGTATTTTCTACCTAGTTTTTTACCTGCCCACGCAAGAATAGTTTCATAAATTTGACCCAAATTCATACGTGAAGGTACACCAAGCGGATTAAGTACAATGTCCACACAAGAGCCATCAGCAAGGAAAGGCATATCTTCCTCACGTACAATACGAGCTACAACGCCCTTATTTCCGTGACGACCAGCCATTTTATCACCTACTTTTAGCTTACGTTTCTTAGCAACATACACTTTGGCAAGTTTCACAATACCAGTAGGCAACTCATCACCCACTTCCAAAGTAAATCTTTCACGCTTAAACTTACCAGAAACCTCGTTTCTAGCTCTGTTATAGCTTTTTACCATATCTACCAGAATTTTATTGATACGGTCATCATCTGTCCAATTGTTCAGGATAACATCTGTAATCAAATTTACTTCTTCTGGCACATTGTACGTACTTTCATCTCTGTAAGGGTTTTTTGTAGGAAAAATATTTTCTTCAATATTTTTCTTAGAAAATTTAACGCCTTTTGTCAAGATTTCGTGGTTAAATTTATGCTTCACGCCAAGGCACATTTTGCCTTCCAAAAGAAGCACCATTTTATCCACCATTTGTGTACGGATTTTTGTCAAATCTTTGCCATAATGCTTCATAAGCACTTTAACATCATCTTTTGACTTCTTACGTACATCTTTATCTTTCTTAGGACGAGTGAAAAGTTTGGTATCAATAATCACACCTCTAATAGATGGCGACACACGCAAAGACGCATCTTTTACATCACCAGCTTTGTCACCAAAGATAGCACGCAAAAGTTTTTCTTCAGGCGTTGGGTCAGTTTCTCCTTTTGGCGTGATTTTACCAATCAAAATATCTCCTTCTTTCACTTCAGAACCAACAGAAACAATCCCGTTTTCGTCAAGATGTTTTACGGCATCTTCACTTACGTTAGGAATTTCTGATGTAAGTTCTTCTTCTCCACGCTTTGTATCACGTACTTCTAGCTCATACTCATCAATGTGAATAGACGTAAAAATATCTTCACGTACTACTTTTTCAGAGATAACAATAGCATCTTCAAAGTTGTATCCTTGCCAAGGCATAAATGCAACCATTAAGTTTCTACCCAAAGCTAGTTCTCCATCATTTGTTGCGTAACCTTCACAAAGTGCTTGTCCTTTTTTCACTTTTTGCCCTTTTTTGACAATAGGAGAAAGATTTATACAAGTATCTTGGTTGGTACGTCTGAATTTAATCAGTTTATAACTTCTCAAATTTCCTTCAAAAGATGCCAATAATTGGTCTTCATTCATATCATATTTTACTGTAATTTTTGATGCATCAACATAGTCAATAACACCGTCCATTTCAGCTAAAATAAGCGTACGAGAATCCAAAGCAACTCTTTCTTCCAAACCAGTCCCTACAATTGGAGCTTCTGCTTTCAAAAGTGGTACGGCTTGGCGTTGCATATTTGACCCCATCAAGGCACGGTTGGCATCATCATGCTCCAAAAATGGAATCATAGAAGCGGCAACTGATACAATTTGATTGGGCGCAATGTCCATATAAGTAATTTCAATAGGCGCAAGTACAGGAAAATCTCCCTCAAAACGTGCTTTTACTGTATCTGTCAAGAAGTTACCTTTACCATCAATAGCTACTTTTGACTGGGCAATATAATGACCGTCTTCCTCTTCCGCAGTCAAATAAACGACATCTTCATTATATTTTGCAATACCTTTCTCAACTTTCAAATAAGGCGTTTCAATAAAGCCCATTCCGTTCACTTTTGCGTGTACACAAAGGGAAGAAATCAGCCCAATATTAGGTCCTTCTGGTGTTTCAATAGTACAAAGACGACCGTAGTGCGTGTAATGCACATCTCGCACCTCAAAACCTGCACGCTCACGAGAAAGTCCACCAGGTCCAAGTGCCGACATACGTCTTTTGTGCGTAATTTCTGCCAATGGGTTGGTTTGATCCATAAACTGCGAAAGTTGGTTTGTACCAAAAAACGAGTTAATTACAGATGAAAGTGTACGGGCATTTATCAAATCAACAGGCTTAAAGTCCTCATTATCACGTACATTCATACGTTCTTTGATAGTACGAGCCATACGAGCAAGTCCTACACCAAATTGCGCATAAAGTTGTTCTCCAACAGTACGTACTCTACGGTTGCTCAAATGGTCAATATCATCAACAACAGCACGAGAGTTAATAAGTCCAATCAAATACTTCACGATATTGATAATATCTTCTTTCGTGAGTATGCGAGTACTCATACTTATTGTTTGGTCAAGTTTTTTGTTAATTCTATAACGTCCAACCTCGCCCAAATCATAGCGTTTATCACTAAAAAACAAGTTATTTATAATATCTCTTGCCGTTTGTTCATCAGGAGCTTCTGTATTGCGAAGCTGTCTGTAAATTTGTTCTACGGCTTCTTTTTCAGAGTTTGAATTATCTTTTTGAAGTGTATTGTAGATAATTTGATAATCACCAATATTGATGTCTTCTTTATGTATAATGATTGTGCTACTTCCAGAGTCCAAAATAGTTGGAATATCCTCCATATTTACAACAGAATCACGTTCCATTAAGATTTCATTACGTCCAATAGACACCACTTCTCCTGTATCTTCATCTACAAAATCCTCTGTCCAAGTGCGCAAAACACGTGCAGCGAGTTTTCTACCAACAATTTTCTCTAATTTTTTCTTAGTTGCTTCTACTTCTTCAGAAAGATTAAAAATATCCAAAATTTCCTTATCTGTTCCAAAACCAATGGCACGTAGCAAAGTCGTTACAGGAAATTTCTTTTTTCTATCAATATAAGCATACATTACGTTATTTACGTCTGTTGCAAATTCAATCCAAGAACCTTTGAAAGGAATAATACGCCCAGAATATAGTTTAGTGCCATTTGTGTGCTTGCTTTGCGCAAAAAATACGCCAGGAGAACGGTGCAGTTGAGAAACAATCACACGTTCTGCGCCATTGATAACAAAAGAGCCTTTTTCAGTCATATATGGGATATTTCCTAAAAAAACTTCTTGTTCAATAGTCTGAAAATCATCATTATCCTCATCATTACAGATAAGTTTTAATTTAGCTTTTAGCGGCACAGAATAGGTAAGCCCTCTATCCACGCACTCATCAAGTGAGTATTTGGGAGGGTCAATAGTATAATCTACAAAACTTAGGATAAAATTTTCCCTTGAATCAGAAATAGGAAAATTTTCTGCAAAAACCTTGTATAAACCTTCTTGTGTGCGGTTTTCAGCAGCGGTTTCTAGCTGAAAAAAGTCTTTGAAAGACTGGAGTTGGATATCCAAAAAATCTGGATATTCTAAGATTTGCTTAGTAGAGGCAAAACTAATTCTTTTAGACATCTTGCTGTATTTTGGCGTGAAATTGTGAAGAACGCAAAAGTACAACACTTTTTTTACTTATGCAAGAAAAAAGTGAAATTTATTTTGATTTAATACAAAAAAGATTAAAGAAATACGTTTTGGGCTATTTATGTCTGAAATCATTGTGCAATATACAATTTTGCGCATCAGTTGTCAAGATATTTCTTTTATTTTTGGAATTTATTTTTGACTTCTGTTATCAATTGACTTTAAATGTAGATTTTGTCTTAAAAAACCAAAAAAGCTAGCAAAGAGTTGCTAGCTTTTTGTATTTTAAGGATTTATTTCTTTTTCCAAGGCTTGTATTTGCTCCAACGTGAGCCCTGTAGCATCTTGCACTTGAATAATATTAAAACCTTTTTTGAGCATTGTCTTAGCAATAGCAAATTCTGTTTCTTGTACTCCTTCTTGCTTAGCTTTTTTCCAAGTGGGCGTATCTCTGAAATTTATGTCAAATGGCATAACAGTAGGGATTAAAATGTTAATTTCGTTTTCTAACTCACGCAATTTACCCAATTTTTCAATATTTTCTGCAAGTTCTGCAAAATTTTTATTATTGGTGAAA
>JAYVHJ010000398.1:0-16154 GCA_043771315.1 Raineyaceae bacterium | reverse complement strand
TTGCTGATGGAGAAATACAAGACACTCGCCTAGGTTTAACCCTATTTCCATTGTATGACTTAGTTATTGGATGTTCTGTGTTATCATAATTTTTACTATCTAAGCATTGTAAAACTCTTTTATGTTCCTCCAATATTTCAAATAAAGACATTAATCTAAAAAAAGTTAAACCTAGGCGAGTGTCTTGTATTTCTCCATCAGCAATACTATAAAATTCCTTAAAAGCAGTTGGAAGTTCTTCACCTATTAAGTTTTCTATTTCTGCAAAAAGGGAAGGGTCGCAAGGAGGATTTAGGTATTCTTTATAATTAGGGACTATTTCTGACAATACTTGAAAAAATCTTTGAACAGTAGAAGGCATAATTTTAAGGGGGTTTGTTGTTTCAATTAGTATTTTTTGTAAATTTACGCTTGTAATTTACGTATTTTGTTAATCAATTTTCAATTATGGCAACTATTTCTATCAATATTTCACCAAAAGAAACGCATATTTTTTCTATGTCTAAAGAAAAAGTGCAATATCTTTTAAAGTTTATCAATGCTATTGCAGATGAAAAAGATGACAAACAAGCAATAGAAGATGATGATTTATTACAACAAATTGAAAAAGGTTTGAAAGATGTAAAAAAAATCATTAAGGGAGAATTGCCTCGCAAAACCATAAAAGAAATGTTAAATGGCAAATAAAGTAACTCCAACACCTTATTTTGAAAATAAATTTAAACGGCTTTCTAAAAAATTCCGTTCTTTAGCTAAAGATATTTTAGCATTAGAAGATCTTTTGATAGCAGACCCAACTTTGGGCGAGTCACTAGGTGCTGGAATGTATAAAATTAGACTTGCAAATAAAGACAAAGGCAAGGGTAAAAGTGGCGGATTTCGTGTCATAACCTATTTAATTAAAGAAAATGATGAAGAAAACGAGATTTTTTTGATAACAATTTATGATAAATCAGAAGAGGAAAACATCATTAAATCAGATTTGGTAAAGTTAATAAATGACCTTTTAGACTAAAACCAAAGATACTATTTTAATACAAAAAATAAAAAACAATTTAAAAACATATAAACCAAAAAAGCCCTTTTCAAATACTGAAAAGGGCTTTTGGGTTATTTTAAAATCTATTCTTCTTCATTGTGCAAATCCTCACAATGGCGGATATGTTGCTTTTTGGGAGCAGTTTTTTGAGTTCCCGCACCACCATTTTTTGCATCTATCATTTTTTGCATAATGCGTGAACGCTCTTTTTGGATATAATTACGAGCCAACAAATCTTTTTCAATATCAAAATAAACTGTTCCTTCAATAATGGTTTTTTCTGCTTTTGCATAAATAGACAACGGATTATCAGACCAAAGCACCAAATCAGCATCTTTTCCTACGGCTATGCTACCTGTACGTTTGTCTAGGTGCAAAAGTTTGGCAGGATTAAGTGTTACCATTTTCCACGCCTCCACTTCAGAAACATTGCCATATTTCACTACTTTTGCTGCTTCTTGGTTGAGTCTGCGGGACATTTCTGGGTCGTCAGAATTGATAGAAACAAGTACTCCTTTCTCGTGCATAAGTGCTGCATTATACGGAATAGCATCTTTCACCTCATTTTTATACGCCCACCAATCTGCAAAAGTAGAAGCTCCTGCACCGTGTTTTGCCATTGCGCCAGCAAGTTTGTAGCCTTCCAAAATATGCGTAAAAGTATTGATTTTGAAGTTAAATTGTTCCGCTACTTTCATCAACATATTAATCTCTGATTGTACGTAAGAATGGCAGGTAATAAAACGCTTAGAATTAACAATTTCCAAAAGTGCATCTAATTCCAAATCTTTGCGGTAAGGCTTGCCAGATTTCATTTGTTTTTCGTACTCTTTGGCACGAGTGAAAGCATCTACCATCACTTGCTCAACGCCCATACGTGTTTGTGGGAAACGAATAGTATTGTCATCTCCCCAATTTGCCTGTTTTACGTTTTCACCTAGCGCAAACTTAATAAAGCCATCAGCTCCAGTTATACGCATTTTTTCAGGGTTTTCACCCCATTTTAGTTTCACTAACGCAGATTGTCCACCAATACAGTTAGCAGAGCCGTGCAAAAGTTGTGCAGCGGTCACGCCACCAGACAAATTTCTATAAATGTTAATATCTTCAGAATTAACGGCATCATACATTCTTACCTCTGCCGTAACACTTTGCGAGGCTTCATTTACGCCAGAAAGTGCAATATGAGAATGTTCGTCAATAATTCCAGAAGTTAAATGCTTATTGGTAGCATCAATAGTGCGTCCACCTGCTGATGTAAGGTTTTTACCAATTTGCGAGATTTTACCATCTTTTACAAGTACGTCTGTGGTAGTCAAAATACCATCTTTTTCATTTGTCCAAACAGTTGCATTTTTGAAAAGTATAGTTTCTTGTAGAGGTTTTTGTTCGTTTCCGTGTGCTATGAAAGGAAAAATTACTTTTCCTAACTCATTTTTTTGGTCAGATTTCTTGATTTCTTCAGGTTTTTTCTCATCTTTTTTCTCTACAAATTTTTGAGAAAGTGTAGCCGTAAATTTGCCCCAATTCCCATCAGGACTTTGTGCATCACCTTTCAATACCATAACGGTATTATCAGCAAAATAACCACTTAAACGTGTGATATTCTGTGTTTTAGCTTTATCAGCATTGAAAGAAAGTGTAATCAAATTTTTATCTCTAATTACTTTTACATCAATTTTATTGGTATCATTTGGAAATAATAGTTTGTAAGTTGGCGTTTCCAAATCTCCTTCAATAAACAGTTTTCCGTTTAAATTATTAGTAGAAATTTGGATATTATATGTGCCACGAACATCTACAACGCTTATTTCAGAAAAACGGTAGCGGTTTCCTTGTACCCAATTTTCTTGGATTTTGGTATCTTTCTCAAAAAGTTCTTTGTTGGTAATCATAAAATTAGCCATAAAGCCTTTTTGCAGGCTACCAAGTTGTTTTTCCATTCCCAAAAGCTGCGCAGGTGCAAATGTAAGAGCTTTTAGAGCTATTTTTTTATCTAAACCGTTTTCAATAGCTTTCAAAAGATTAGCCATAAATTTCGTTTTATCTTTCAAATCTGCCGTTGTGATAGCAAAGTTGATGTTATTTTTGGCAAGAATAGAAAGATTTGTAGGCGCAAGTTCCCAGTGTTTTAGCTCTGTAAGACTGACATTTAGGGCATCATAAGGGTCATCAACGTCATAAGCATCAGGAAAATTCACAGGTACGACAAGTGGCGCATTTGTTGCCTTGATTTCGTCTATTCGTTGATATTCATCTCCTGTAACCTTTAAAATGTATTGTTTTGCAAATTCATCACCTAGTTTGTCGGCACGCAAAGCATTTAATTTTCCATTTGTTTCAAAAAAAGTAGGCAAAGCAAAATTATTATTAAAAGCCTCTAAAGAAAGATTAGTTTCCTTGCTTGCAGACGGATTTAAGGCACTTTTTTTGTACCAATCAGCATCTAAATACGTCTGACGAAGTAGCGCAATACGTCCCATAATAGAGTTTGGATATTGCTGTGCAGAAGAACCATTATTGAAAGAAAAATGATTGGAGGCATTCTTTTTAAGAATTGTATTATTTTCACGCTCATTGTGCAGGCTCACGAGTGCGCCTGTACCACGTGCTATGCCGTCTTGTAGGTGCGTGAGCGTTGCACCAAAACCCATTTTACGCATTGCATCTGCGTTTGTGTCATCATTTTTGAAAACATCAGCAGCATTGTTTTCTGGTTGGATAGTTTGATTCCAATTAAATGCGCCACGTTTATTAGTTTCGTATTGGGGCGTATTGCCATAATTAGGCGTTTTTACGGCTGGAAGTCCATAATTACTATAAATCTCAATAAAAGAAGGATAAATGTGTTTTCCTTTCAAATCAATAGCAATAGCACCAGCAGGCACAGGCAAATTTGCCCCAACAGCTTCTACAACACCATTTTTTATGATAAGTGTAGCATTTTCTATTTTGGTCTGAAAATCAACCCAAATAGTTGCATTTTGCAGGGCATAAAAGCCATTTTTATCATTTTGCACTTCGTTGACAGGGAAGCTTTGTTGTGCTTTTATAGAAAAATTATCATAGAAAATTGTACCAGAAAATGCCGTATAAATGCTTATATAAGCACATAAAGCAATAAATATTTTTTTCATAAGAAAGAATTAGAGGAATTTAAAGAGATTTAGTAATAGTTTTATTAAGATTTTTTACAAATATAACCAAAAAATAAGATGCTTTATAATTTTTGTGTTTTTCAAGCATTTTATTTTATTGCTTGTAAAGACACAAGTAACAGCACAAAGTTGTTGGGCGTGGATTTATACTGCAAACGTGGAGAATTTCGGAAATTGTAGAGATAAGGCACTGCCTTATCTTTACAATTCAATACAATTATTTTTCCGAAATCCTTCGCATTCACATTATATCTAAAAAAAATCAAAAATAAAATTTCACAACGACACGTTATGGCACGCTGCTAATTATATTTGTGGCATCAATACAAAAAAATATACAAAACCCTCCAATCTCTTCTAAATATATGAAAAAAACTATCCTTGTCATTTGTTTTATTTTTGTAAATGCTTGGGCGTTTGCACAACAAACGCCTTATCAAAAACGGATAACTACGCTAAAAAGGCAGTTTCTTATTGATTTGGGATACAATCCTAGCATATTTGACGACAACAATAAAAGTAGTTATGAATCTCTGTTTTTGGCGAGTAGCTTTCTGAAAAAAATTCAGACAGAAAGAGGTATGCTAAGAATGATGCAACTAAAAAGAGATATCAAAGAAGCAGAAAAATTGAAGAATGCCGTTGATTTTCAGGCTGAAATCAATAAAAAACAGGCAAAAGAAGCAAAATTACTCAAAGAAAGAAAAGCTCAACAAGCTAGAGAACTCCAACAGCAGCAAGCACAAGAAGCGCATCAAGCAAAAATAGCCCACGAGCAAAAAATCAATAATGCTGATAAACGGGCTATTTTGCAGGAAACAAAAGAATATTTGTCTGTTTGGGTAAGAAAAGGAGAATTTGAAAAACAAGAAGTTTACGAAAAACGCCTTTCAGAAGAGTTAAAAGCTAATTTTTCTACGTATTGCGCTGATGCCATTGAGAAAAGAATAGCAAAACTTAAAATTAGGACAAATATTGGTACTTATGACACAGAAAATGAGTCTTTTCCAATGACCGTAAAAATTGGAGATACAGAATACTACAGCACTTTAGCAGTTGGTATTGAGCAAGCACAAGCATTTAAAGAAAAATTTTCAAATGATATATCTTTGGATTATACTGATGCAAAATGGTCGTTTTCAGAGAATTATTTAGTGCCAAATGCTATAAATATCATTAAATATGACAGAGATTCTAGCGGTATGAGAAAAGAAACATTTAGTAAGTTTGTCGTCAATATTCCGCAAAATGAAACACAACCTTTGATTATAAATTCTCGTGAACTGCAAATAAATGAAATAGAAAATTATAATATTTCTCTTGATTATAATGCTATTAAAGACATATTAGCAAAAGAAAAAGCAGAACAACAAAAAATCAAAGCAGAAAAAGAACAACAAGAAAGAGAACTTTTGGAACGTCAAGAGCAAGAATTGCGTGAAAAAGAAAGACAAGAAAAAGAACTTTTGGAGCGCAAAGAACAAGAATTGCGTGAAAAAAGAAAAGCCAACATTGATTTGGTACTCACCAAATTTGAGAAAACAAAAAATAGAACAACAGAACTTTTGAATTTTACCGCCAAAAGAACAGAAAAAAAGAAAAATAATGTTGGAAAAACTTTATTGAATATTGCAGGTAAAAACAGCACTACCAATGAAAAAGAAACAGATTTGGAACTTTACTACAGGCAATTATCCACATATATACGTACCACAAATGATAGAATTAAAAATAATTTTTTGAATATGGGCGCAAAAGAAAGCATTTATAAAGACGAAAATAAGATAACAGAAGTAGAAAAAATCTTAGCTGATTATGATTTGTTTTTGGAAAAAGCCTTCGTAATTGCTCACGACAGACTAGAATACCAAGATTTTGGTAAGGTAAAAGTAAGCAAGGACTTTTACGAAAAACTAAAAAGTTCTCCGCAAGTCTATGACCTCGTAATGCAAGAGGAAATTAAAAAGAAAAGATAAAATAATTTTACACAGATGTATTTGTAGATACGTCACCGCAGTGCGTATCCACGACAAACAAATCAGTAGTAAATAAAACCATAATAATCAAATTGGGCGAATACATTGCTCTAAGTGAATACGCACTGCGGTGCGTATCTACAAAAACACATTAAATAAACAAAATAAACTTATGACAAAAGAACTTCAAAACCTTGTTTCACTTCTAAAAAGTCCTATCAGAGAAAATAAAGATTTGGGAATTATTTTGGCTCAGAATTATAACAAAGAATTGAAGGAACATTTTGGGTATGAAATAGAACTTTTTTTATTTTTGAGAATGAATTTAGAATGGAATTCTGAAATACCAATCCATAAAATTGAAAAAATAAAAATAGAGAAAAGTATTCTCACATCAGTTCCTACACATATTTTCCTACTTGAAAATTTAACTTGGCTAAGTTTTGTTAGTGTTCAATTTAAGATTTTCCCAACAGAAATACTGCAACTTCCACATCTAAAAACATTGTGTTTGTCCAACAGCGAAATTAAAGTTTTACCCTCAAAAATAAGAAAATTACAAGAATTAGAAATCTTAAATATTGGTGTAAACAAATTACGGCATTTACCAAAGGAAATTGGAGATTTGAAACAGTTGTGCATCTTAACTTTAGGATATAACCAATTAAAAAGTTTACCAACAGAAATAGGAGATTTGCAAAAGCTAATACATCTTGTTTTGAATAACAATAAACTGAAAAGTTTGCCAAAAGAAATAGGAAATTTACAAAGACTAACACAACTTGAATTAAATGACAATCAGCTAAAAAGTTTACCCATAGAAATAGGAAATTTACAATGTTTGAAATATTTAGATTTGAGAAATAACCAACTGCAAAGTTTACCAACAGAATTAGCACAAATAAAAACCCTTGAAAAAATTTTAATTGAAGGAAACCCTAAAAATATCATCATTCCTAACGAATTACTGCATATTATTGATATTGGAAACGGACTTGTATAAAAATAAATTTTAAAGCGACAATTTTGTCATTTAATAGCTTATATTTGAGTCATTAATCACAATTTAAAAAAACATTTATGAAAACTATTGGGCGTATTTTTGGAATTTTATCTTTAATTTTTATGATTATTGGATTAGTTCCGTTGTTGGGGTGGCTTAACTGGCTGGGTATTCCATTGGCAATTTTAGGGCTGATACTCTCTATAATAGGAAAGTCAAATGGAGGAATGGCTATTTGTGCGGTTGCCATTATTGTAGGAGCAATAAGACTGACTATGGGCGGAGGCATTATTTAACCAATTTGATGATACTTCACGAAAGTCAAGGGCTATTCGTGAAGTTATTAGCACAAAAATATTTTCAAAATAAATTTTAAAGCGACATGTTTTGTCGCTTTACTTTGTATATTTGTGGCAGTAAAAAACTAAAAAATATATTTTTACTTATTTTTGGAAATAAGTAAAATATATTTATATTTGTGTGTGTGAGTACGTAGTTGCGTGCTTAATGAAGTAACTAAAAATAAGAAATAATGAAACCAAACATTTTTAATCTTGCCACAAAAGAACTTTCGCAAGATGCTTTTTTCACTTGGCTGTTGCAATGGGCAGATAATTCCCACAACCAACACGACCCACAATTAAATGAAACTGCAAAAGATTTTGTACGTTTATTATTGGGGCAAACTCCTGATTTTCAAATCAATAAAGTTGTTGCTGGTAGGCAATGGAACAATATTGATATTTGGGCTGAAGTAAATGATACATATTTTATTGGTATTGAAGACAAAACCAATACAGGAGAGCATTCAGAGCAATTGGAACGCTACAAAATAATTGCAGCAAATCACTACAAAGGCAAGAATTATCAACTTGTTTTCATTTACCTTAAAACTGGAAATGAATGTATATCAACACTGAAAACAATCACAGAAAAAGGATACCTAGTAATTGGTAGAAAAGCAGTTTTAAATGTTTTGGGAAAACGACAAGTAACAAATGAAATTTTTAATGATTTTAAAGATTATCTTGCTGTTATGGAAAACGCAACAAATTCATTTACTAAACTTTCAAATATTACTTCTGAATGGAGAGCTGGCGAGGGTTTTTATCTTTACCTACAAGAGCAAATAAGTGAATGGACTAATTGGAGATACGTTTCTAATCAAATGGGTGGATTTCTAGGTTTCTGGTATAAATGGGTTTGGGTAGAAGGAGTAGGAAGTGTTTATATTCAAATTGAAAATGCTTTTGAATATGGCATTAAACTTATCATCAAAATTTCTGAATGGAATCAGAATATAGAGACTCTGCGTGGAGTGTTAGGCGAAATAGTGCCTTATGCAGAAAAAAATGGGTTGCTAATTTCAAAACCTGATAAGTTTAGAACTGGTAATACATCAACCATTGCAGTTATTCAAAACGCATTTTCAGCAGACAGTAATGGAAATATTGAACTTGATAAATTTATGGCAACTCTAAAAAAGTTAGAACAAACGCTAAAAGACTACAGCGAAAGTAAAAAATAACTCATCAAGTCCTCAACCAAAACCCCAAAAAAACATGGAAAAAATTGGAATAATTGTTTTATTTGTGCTTTACCTTGTTAAACTTTTCATCAACAGAGGAAAAGTAAAAAAGGAATATGACGAGGCAACAGGAAAACTGTATGATACTGTTGAACAAACCTTAGGGCGTGATGATTTAAAAAAGTTAAAAGCTAAAACTGTTTGGAAGGGCATGCCTGAATATCTAATGTATTATGTACGTGGAAAACCTGAACATATGGAGCAAAATAATAACTCTGGTGTAATAACCAAAAATTGGTATTATGACGCTATTCCAAACGCAAGAAGCAACGCAAAAAGAAAATATAACAGAATATATGTTTCACAAAGCGGATTTATAACTAGTTGGAATACAAATATATAATTAAAAATATGACAAATCAAGATTATGACAACCTACGCCAGTCTGTTGAGAATTGGCAAGACAAGAAAAAGAGCTATGATTTTACACGAAACTATGTTTTCGGAATGCGTCGTACTACTTATTTAATAATTTTTGGAATTTTGTTTATCTATGTTTTTTCCAAAAAGGATACAACGTCTGAAAATACAACAGGTGAAAAGAGAAAGAATAATCCAACTGAAAAGAGCAACAGTAATTCATCTGAAATAGGTAACATAGCCACAAACTCCAAATATCAATCTCATAATTATTACAACAATAATGTAACTGAATATTTGGAAACTAAAGCTGATGGTAGCGTTTTCTACAGCACTTCTACACGTCCAAATCCTATTAAAATGTTGGTTACGAGTGGGGATAATCCTAATGAATTTGTGCTTACATTTCCTAGTGGTGCAGGTGATAATCAGAAGTACAAGATGACAAAATCTGACGAAAATATCATTATTACGCCTCCAAATGGTAAGAAGCAAATATATACGCTCATAAAAGCAAGTGCTAACACCAATCACGGTTGGAAAACATTTAAGCACAAATATGGCTTTTCAATAGAGTTGCCTGATTATTTTAGTGAAGGAATACTAACTAATGACGCTACTCAATCTTATACAGATGAGCTTATTGAAGATGCTATGAATAAAAGTAATATTACAGTTGAAACTATTGGAGAAGGTTCACAAACATCACTAGCAGCAACCTACCAATCTACATTAACATCATCTGAAAATGTTGTTTACAAAGTTTTACAAAACAATTGGTTTGTAATAACTGGACAAGATGTAAATGGTATTTATTACTTGAAAACAATGATAAAAAATGGTCAAACACATTATTTATCAGTGCGTTATCCTGTAAGCCAAAAAGAACGGTTTGATAAGATTTTGCCTAGAATTGCTAACTCTTTTCAATAACAACAAATACACTTTTTTAATCTTTGGAAAGAAATCAAGAATAATTTTATTGCAGTCAGGTAGAAAAACTTGACTGCATAAAAATGTTGTGTGCAGTTATTTTTTAAAGTCAAGCAATTCTTTCATTTCCTCTATTATGTTGCTGTTGTGTAAAAATTCAGGCGCACCAAATTCAAAACTAACTCCAAATTTCTTTTCAATAATTTCAATATTTTTCGTTGTTGTTTTTAGTTCTCCTCCAAACCAATTTGTCCAAACAAAAAGAATATTTTCTTCATTGTTCTCTAATTGGTAAAGGTCAAAATCAATGCCTTTGTCAAAAAGTTTACGTGAATATTCAATAGTAATTTTCCACTTAGGTTTGGAGAAACACCAATTACGTTTAGTCAAATATTTGATAATTGAGTAAAATAATTTTGTGTCAATATTTGTAGCTATTCTCGTTTCCATTTATTTGTGTTTTATCACAAACCTAATAAAAGTATTTTTACTATCCAAATAAAATTCAAACCTCCACTAATCAAATGTCAAAAACAACCTATATTTCTCGCTATTTATTTATCATAAAAAAGCTAACTGCAACACCTTACTCTACTTACAATCAGATAGAGAAATATGTTATTAGCAAAACTGGCTCTTTGCTAGCAAATGGTCAGCAAACAAGTTTTTCAAAACGCACACTTCAAAGAGATTTAAGAGACATCAGAGATGCTTTTGGCGTTGATATTGAATATTCAAAAGCAGAAAAAGGTTATTTCATAAGTTATAAGCAAGTGAATAGTCTGAATTTTGAAAGAATGATGGAGGCTTTTCAGGTTTTCAATTCTTTGAAAACGACCACACAAGACGTAGAGAAATTTGTTCACCTAGAAGACCGCAAACCACAAGGTACAGAACATTTATATGATATTATTCAGGCAATAAAAAAGAGATTTCAAATCAAATTCTCTTATCAAAGCCTTTGGGGAGACGTAGATGGCAAAGTTACCCAGCGCACAGTTGCGCCTTATGCGTTGAAAGAGTTTAAAAACCGTTGGTATGTTTTAGCTAAAGACCTCAAAGACCCAAAAGATACCAGAGTAAAAAGTTTTGGACTTGACCGCCTCACAAACCTTGAAATCACCGACAAAAATTTTGAATATCCTAAGGATTATGACGTTCAAAAGCGGTTTAGTGATTATTTTGGCATTTATAATCCTTTGAATATAAAACCACAGAAAATTGTTTTGTTGTTTACAGAAAAACAGTTGGAATATGTGAAAAATTTGCCACTTCACCACTCACAAAAAGTTTCAGATGACAATGAATTACAAGTAGAACTACAAATGTGTGTTACTTTTGATTTCGTGCAGGAACTTTTGTCGTTTGGTAGTCAAGTGAAGGTTTTAGAGCCACAATCTTTAATTAATGAGGTAAAAACAGCACATAAAAAGGCTTTTGAACAGTATAAATAGAAAAAACTAAAGAGATAAATTGAGAAAATAAAATATACCATCTGATATAATCAGGTAAATATTTCGTATATTTGTACAATAAACTAACCGTTAATACAATGTTTTATCCCATTTGTAATGAAAAAATAGGTAATTTGTTGTTATATTTGGCTGAAAAAATCCACAATTTGCATCTTACCAAACTCCTCAAAATCATTTATATTATAGATGAAACTGCGGTGCGTGAAACTGGTGTGCCTGTTACGTGGCTAGATTATCAAGTATGGGAATTTGGACCTATCCCAAAAGATTTGTATGAGGGCTTAATGTATGGTGAGATAGAAATGCATCAATATAGTTTCCTGTATAATAAATTTAACCTTAATAAATTTGTTAAAGTAGAGAGAAAAATAAACCTAAGTAATAAGCAAGCAGACAGTTTTGCTATTTTTCCCAATGCAAAATTTGATAACGGCGAGTTTAATGATTATGAAATGGAGTTAATAGACAAAACTATTGACACTTATAAATCCCTTAGTTCTGAGGAAATTACCAACCAATTAAACGAAAAAGATACACTTTGGAAGAAAATGGCTAATTCTAAGGCATTACAACGTAGTTTTTGGTTGAAAGGTAGCCGTTCTAATCATACTATTGATTTTACAGACTTACTAGAAGAAGATAGCTACAAGGCTATGGCTTATAAAGCTGCTTACGAGGCTATAATTTTTCAGAAAGAACTTAGAATGTTAGCAAAATATTAACATAAATGGACGAAAATATTTTCTTGCCCAAGCACATTTTGCTTATCAAAAACTATCAATTTGATAATACAGACGAAACCAAAGATAAAATTTCTCTCATTCTTGATGCCAATGAGGAAGACATTTTTATGGTGCAGGCACTCGTTACGTCAGTTCAAAAACTCCCAGACGAAAAACTAAATCACGGTTGCACTAATTCCGCAGAATATTCTTTTTATCACTTTGAAAAAGACAGAATTGTAGGTAAAATGCCTAATCAAGAGGATTTTAAGTTTCTGAAAAATACATTTATATACGTTGCAGAGAACATTACACAAATCCCCACAGACAAATACAACACCTATACACAAAATAGCATAAGTTTATTAGGTGTTTTAGACAATGATGAGCACAAAAGAGTTATCAAATGTATTGCTAAAAGTAGGTTTCTGAAAAACAAACTAAAAAAAATATTTCAAAGTATTTTAGAGAATTTAACCTAAATTGATAATTCGTTATTGACTATTCATCATTGAATTATGGGTATAATTTGTGAAGTCGCAACAAAAAATCAATGATTTGAGCAGTTTTGAGCGTATAATCTATATCTGTAAGGTTTAGGGCTGCCGTTGGCATAGTGTCAATTAGACACTCTTCTGGGTCTTGCACAATAGACAAACCGCCTCTTTCTACAATTTTCTGCATTCCTGCCGCACCATCTTTGTTTGCGCCAGACAACAAAATCCCAATAAGTTTATTTTTATAAACATAAGAGGCACTTTGAAAAGTAATATCAATGGCAGGACGTGAATTATTGACCATTTCTTCCGTAGAAACAGCAAAAGTATTGCCCAATTCAATGCCTAAATGATAGTTGGCAGGAGCTAAATAAACTTTACCCTTTTTGATAGGTGTTTTATCTTCTGGTTCTTCAATAATTTTATTGCTTTTGATATTAAGAGCTTCTGTAAAACCATTTCTAACGTGTTTTAGCCTATGCAAACACATCACAATAGGCAAGGCAAAATCAGCAGGAAGACTTTGTAAAATGCTACTAATCACCTGAAAACTGCCCGCAGAACCACCAATTACAATAGCTTTATATTGATTATGAAAATGTGTTTGATTCATTTTTGTTAGTGTTGAGTGTTGAGTGTTGAGTGTTGAGTGTTTTTGAGTAATAAATACTTGTATTTATCACTACACACTACTCACTATGCACTACTCACTAAAAATTAGTCTTTTATTTTTTTATAAATTTTCTCTTCATTATTAACCACAAGAAAATTGTGTGCAATTTCGCACCAAATCAAAGATTCTTTACTTCCAATAGCCAAATAAGCATACTTAAACAAACTAGCGTGAAAAGTTTTAAGTACCTGATTTTGAAGTGTTTGATTAAAATATATCATTACATTACGGCACATAATCAAATCAAACTTAGAAAAAGGCTCACCAAGCACCAAATTATGTTCTCTAAATTGTATATTTCTAAGAAGTGCAGGGTCTATAATTGCTTTTCCTGCCTCTTCTGTGTAATAGTTTTCAAACATTGCCGTACCTTCCATACGTTCATAATTTTTCTTATTAAGCTCCATATTTTTGATTGGATAAGTGGCAGAACGGGCTTTATCCAAAATACTATGGTCTATATCAGTGGCGACTAAACGGGCTTTATCCAAAATCCCCATTTCTTTGAGCAAAATAGCCATAGAAAAAACTTCTTCACCTGACGAGCAACCAGCGTGCCAAATATTGATGCTATCTGTATTTTCTAAAATGCTAGGAATGATGGTTTTACGTAATTCTATCCAAAGTGTTGGGTCTCTGAACATCTCCGTTACATTTACGGTAATTTCAGACAAAAATTCTCTAAAAAAACGTGCATCAGTTTCTAATCTTTTGATAAGAGGCTCAATAGTATCCATCTTATAAAGCTCCAAAACACGCTGAATACGCCTTTTGAAAGACGACATAGCATAATTGCCAAAGTCGTAATTATGATGATTGCGTACAACTTCCGTGATACGTCTTAGGTCGGCTATTTCAACTTCTTGCATAAATTATAAAGCGTGTTGTTTATTGTTATTGATAATCTTAAATAAAATCTTACTTTTTCTTTCAAATTATCACAAAGCAATATTAAGCAAAAAAAGTAAAACTACAAAGGATATAGTAAAATTAAAATGTTATTTGTTTTGTCAAATTCTTTGTTTAAGTTTGCTACTGATTTTTAAATCTAATTTTATTTAATTTCAAACCAAATCTTAAACAACAAACTTTATGGGAAACGGAAAAGTAGCATTGATTACTGGCAGTACAAGCGGTATTGGGCTAGGTATTGCAGAAGCTATGGCAAAAGCAGGTTATGATATTATGTTCAATGGTCTTGCTAGAGATGAGGCGGAGAAAGAAACAGCACAAAAAATTGCCGCAGAAGTTGGCACAAAATATGGCGTAAAAACGCTTTTTTCTCCTGCTAATATGGCAAAACCAGAGGAAATAAGAGCAATGGTTTTGGAAGCAGAAACAACACTTGGACGCATTGATGTACTCGTAAATAATGCGGGTATTCAGCACGTTGCGCCTATTGATGAGTTTCCAGAAGACAAATGGGACGCTATTATTGACATCAATATGAACTCTGCTTTTCATACAAGCAAAGCTGTTTGGAAAGGTATGAAAGCACGCAAATTTGGTAGAATTATCAATATTACCTCTGCTCACGCCTTGCAGGCATCAGAATTTAAGTCTGCTTATGTTACATCAAAACACGGAATTACGGGTTTTACGAAGGTTTTGGCGTTGGAAGGTGCGCCTTTTGGTATCACTTGTAATGCTATTTGCCCTGGTTATGTGCTTACGCCACTTGTGCAAAAGCAAATCCCAGACCAAATGAAAACGCACAATATGACTGAAAAAGAAGTCATTGAGAAAGTAATGCTTTATAAGCAAGCTATCAAAGAATTTGTAAAAGTGGAAGATTTGGGCGCATTGGCAGTATTTTTGGCATCAGAAGTAACATCTATGATTACTGGCGTGTCTCTACCTATTGATGGCGGCTGGTCTGCACAATAATCTTTTGAGGTGAAATAAACACAATTTAAAACCTATAAAAATAATTTTAGTTGTTTTTATAGGTTTTTTCTTAGAAATAAATTAAAAAGTAAAATAATTTTTGAATTTCAATAAATAACATTACCTTTGCAGTCCGCTATTTGTCACACAACTAACGGATTTTCTTAATAGCATTTTAAATTTCAGCAGTTATGCCTAAAATGAAAACCAAATCTGGAGCAAAAAAACGCTTCAAATTGACAGGAACTGGCAAAATTAAGCGTAAACACGCTTTCAAAAGCCATATCTTGACCAAAAAATCAACAAAAAGAAAACGTAATCTGACACATTCTGGGCTTGTAAGCGCAGGTGATACAGTACGTGTAAAATTGATGCTAAATATCTAATTTGAGGTATGAGGTGTGAAGTGTGAGGTTTTTAAAACACACAAGTAACACGTTATATGTTTCACTGTCAGTTAGTTTAGTATTTAATTTTCAAAATCCAGTTATTGTTCCACCAGATTTAAGGTTAAAGTAAGTCTTGAATGACTTCACCAAAAATCAAAAAACAAATTAAAATATGCCTCGTGCCGTCAATGCCGTAGCTTCTAGAGCTCGCAGAAAAAAAATGATGAAATTTGCCAAAGGTTTCTTTGGTAGAAGAAAAAACGTATGGACTATAGCCAAAAACGCAGTTGAAAAAGCGTGGGGCTATGCTTACCGTGATAGAAAACAAAAGAAAAGAGATTTTAGAGCTTTGTGGATTGCCCGTATCAATGCTGGTGCAAGACAATTTGACCTTTCTTACTCAAGATTTATGGGATTATTCCACAAATCAGGAATGGAACTAAACCGCAAAGTG
>JAYVHJ010000397.1:0-2090 GCA_043771315.1 Raineyaceae bacterium | reverse complement strand
GGTAAAAACCTGCATATTTAGAGCCACTTTTTTGTATAAAATCTTCTACCATAAAAACCAAAGATGAGTTTCCACGTTCCAAATAAGATGGTAAAAGTGCCAAAATATGCCATTCTTGCAGGTTTCCGTAAAAATTCTTAAAAATATTTTCACTGACTTTTTTATAAAAATCTGTATCTTTTACATAATGTTTGCTGGTGATTTGCCCTGTCGTGCCACTACTTTCAAAAATTACTTCATTAGAATTTGTTTCTAAATTATTTTTTGAATTTTCAGCCATCTTTTCTTCTGAAATAACCTTAAAATCCTTAAAAAACTCAATAGGCAAAAAAGGAATATCCTCCAAAAATTTAATGTTTTGAGGATTTATTTTGATTTTCTCCAAAAAATCAGCATAAACAATGTTATTTTTAGCTTGAAAATAAAATAATGCTAAGGTTTTTTGCTCAAAATTATTATCATTTATTTCAAAAAAAGTGCTTTTAAATTCTTCTATAAACATTTTTAGTTAGGAATGATGAATTGTGAATGAAATACATACAAATATTGATAATCCACATTTTTACAAATATAAGAAAATTGTTTTTACTCTTTATAAAGATTTTTCGTACATTTGCGAAAATAAGTAATTGTAAAATTAACAACTGCTTAATCTTATCTTTTAAATAACACAAATAATGGGCTTTTTTGATAAATTATTCTCAAAAGAAAAAAAAGAATCCTTAGACAAAGGTTTGGAAAAAACCAAAACAAATATCTTCTCAAAAATCAGTAGGGCAATAGTTGGAAAGACAAAAGTTGATGATGAAGTATTAGACAATTTGGAGGAAATCCTTATTTCTGCTGATGTAGGCGTGGAAACGACTGTAAAAATCATTCGTAGAATAGAAGAACGTGCAAAAAAAGATAAATATATCAATGCAGAAGAATTAGATAAGATTTTGCGACAAGAAGTAGCAGCACTTTTGGAGGAAAATAAATCTCTTAATCAAAATTTTGAGCTTCCTGTGCTTGATACGCCTTATGTCATGATGGTCGTGGGTGTAAATGGTGTAGGAAAAACAACCACAATAGGAAAAATAGCAGCACAATATCATCAAATGGGCAAAAAAGTTGTTTTGGGAGCTGCTGATACTTTTCGTGCTGCTGCCGTAACGCAACTAAAACTTTGGGGAGAGCGTGTGGGTGTGCCTGTTATTGAGTTGGGAATGAATAAAGAACCTTCTGCGGTGGTTTTTGAGGCTGCAAAACGTGCTACTGAAATGAAAGCTGACATTTTGATTATTGATACTGCAGGGCGTTTGCACAACAAATTACACCTTATGAATGAGCTTTCTAAGATGAAAAAAACACTTCAAAAGTTCATTCCTGATGCGCCACACGAGGTTTTGCTGGTGCTTGATGGAAGTACAGGACAAAATGCCGTGATACAAGCAAGAGAGTTTACTAAAACTACAGAAGTAACCGCACTTGCTATCACCAAACTAGATGGAACGGCAAAAGGTGGTGTTGTTATTGGGATTTCTGATGAGTTTAAAATACCTGTCAAATATATTGGCGTAGGTGAAAAAGTAGAAGATTTGCAGATTTTTAATAGTGTGGAGTTCGTAGATTCTTTGTTTAAAAATGACTAAATAACTAGAAATTTTGAATTAATACAATATTTTGAAAATACGAAAAAAAGTCCTTGCCGCAAAGCAAGGACTTTTTTTGTTGTATGAGATTTTTTCTTACGTTTCAGGCTACAAAAAATACGTTTGAGTAAGTTTTTTCGTTTATTAGAGAAATGATTAAAGTATATTTGCAGGCGAAATTTACACTTTTTTAGGATAAATATAAAATATTTTGAAGAAAAATAAAAAATAAACTGAAAAAACTTTTTTTACATCAAAAGTTTCCTTAGTTTTGCATCATCAAAAGATAGAAAAAATAAAAAGCAAAAATTAAAGCAAAAATAAGATGTCAGAAATAAAGTTGGAAATAAAATCAGATGCAAAATTAGAAGCAACATCAGAAGTAAAAAACGAAAGTAAAGAAAGAATACTTATTAAATCCTATGAGCTTTTTTGTCGTTATGGTGTGAAAAGTAT
>JAYVHJ010000396.1:0-1823 GCA_043771315.1 Raineyaceae bacterium | reverse complement strand
TAATCAGGAGCTTTACTTCTGCCTTCAATTTTTATTCTGTCTTCGTGTACGACTTCTCTATAACTTTCAGAAAGTCCTTGTTCATTGTCAATATCCCAGCCTAATGCCTTAAAAAACGGGTCTATAAAATCCCTACGAGTTTGAGTTTCGTTGTAAGAAGTTTTTTTATAGTCTTGTGTATTGTCTTTAAAGCGTGCTACAAGCGCAATAATGGCAGAAAGTCCTTGCTGTTTGGTCATTTTTTGGGAAGATGTTTTTGTTTTTCAAAGATATTATTTTTATTTGAATAAACCAATGAAAAAACATATTTTTATTGGTATTATTTTACAAACATAAAAAGCCTTTCAGATTTCTCTCAAAGGCTTTTTATTTTCATTTTCATTTTGTTTTTGAATAATAAATCTCTTACTTTTTACTCTTTTTTTCACGCAAATAGGATATTTTTTTATTTGATTGTTTTTAAAACCTCTATTTTGAGTATAACTTTTGCATAAATAGTACGTTCTATGGCTACTATTTGCCCTATTTCTGCTTTATTATAGTTACCATCTGCCCCAAAATTGTCTACAGGTATTTTTTCACCATCAAGATAAAAGAAATAATCATACTTGCTGTTGAGTGAGGAGTTAGAATTCCTATTACTTAGTTTCCATATTTCTTCTTTTTTGGTAAGAACACCCATTAAAACCTCTTTTTTACCAAGTTTTATATCTTTTTGATATTGTATGGCAGAATACAGTACATATATTAGTGCCACCACTACTAATGGCATTACCAATATCTGAAAAATATTGCCTTCCCATCTTTCATTGAATATAAAAAGCATTTTATAAAGGTAGTAAACAAGAGAAAAAAGTACACCTGTTATAATAATTCCAGCAATATAGATGACCTTAAACTGACTTTTTAGGAGTTTTATGTCTTCTTGTGCAAAATTTGTATTTATTATTTTCATTTTACGAAGTTTTTTTAGGTTTAAAACCAAAAGTAAGCATAAAAAATTACAACATTTCCCCTATATTTTAATTATTTTAGGATTATATTTGTAGAATTGAGGTGATTTTTATTTGTCAAAAAATACCTCACACTTCATACCTCACATTTCACACCCAAAAGATGCTTTCAGAAATAAAAAAACTTGCTAAACAATACGCCGCAGGCATTATAGCCAACCGTAGGCATTTGCACGCCAACCCAGAACTTTCGTATGAAGAATATGAAACTGCTAAGTTTGTTGCGCAAAAACTCAAAGATATAGGCATCACCCCAACGGAAGGCGTAGCTAAAACGGGGCTTATTGCCATTATTGAAGGCAAAAATCCAACGTCAAAAGTAGTGGCTTTGCGTGCTGATATGGACGCTTTGCCCATTTTTGAGAAAAATAACGTACCTTACAAATCCACAAAAGAAGGGGTTATGCACGCTTGCGGACATGATGTACATACAGCAAGCCTGCTAGGAACTGCGGCTATTTTGCAACAACTCAAAAACACCTTTGAAGGTACTGTAAAACTGATTTTTCAGCCAGGAGAGGAAAAAATACCAGGGGGCGCAAGTCTTATGATAAAAGATGGCGTTTTGGAAAATCCAAAACCAAATAATATACTTGGGCAACACGTAATGCCACTTTTGCCTGTCGGAAAGATTGGTTTTAGGGAAGGAATGTATATGGCAAGTGCAGACGAAATTTATGTTACCATCACAGGAAAGGGGGGACACGGTGCTATGCCCGAGTTTTGCATTGACCCAGTCGTTATTATGGCGCATATTATTACGGCACTTCAACAAATTGTAAGCAGGCACGCAAGCCCAAAAATCCCTTC
>JAYVHJ010000395.1:0-2622 GCA_043771315.1 Raineyaceae bacterium | reverse complement strand
ACCAACAAGCAAAAAATTATCAACAGTGCCATTTAATTTATCTAACCTAAAATGGTAATAATCAAAGCCATTTTTGATAGAATCAGGTTTTTGGTCGTTGTAACTAAACGCCATATCTTCTATGAGCGCACGTTTTATAGTAAAAACGGGCGCACGTTTTCTTTTCTTTTTTGGTTGGGGCGTGCTAGGTGTCATCAATGAATCAATGACAGTCAGAAACTTGTCAAAATTCATATCATTGGTATTTTTATCTGTTATGAGATTTACAGAGCCATTTTTGAGCAAAACTTTATCCAACAAAACGTCACTACCTTTAATAACGGTATATTTATCAAAATTGATACGAAGCTCACCCAAATTTATCATTTCGTGCTTTTGACGGTCTAAAACCAGCACATTTTTGAGAATAAGGTCTTGATTAAAGAGATTGAGGGTAAGTTTTTGGATAGTTATCTCAAAACCCATCATTTTGGAGAGTTCAAAAGAGGCTTTTTGTGCCAAAAATGTCTGTACTGCAGGAATAGCAAGTAACGCAGTTATCAGCACAACCAAAAAAACAACAGAAAAAATAGTCCATTTTAGCGTTTTGAGTAAAAAAACAAAAGATTTCCACACAAAACCTCTATCTTTGCGCTTGGGAGTATTATCAGGCGTATTAGTAGCAGTTTCGTCAGATTTTACAAGGTCTTCATTAGAAATTTCAGCAGGTTTTTTTTGTTGATTTTCTGATGAATTCTCTGATGAATTTTCTTGTTTTTCTTTGTCAATATTGTCTTCTTTGTAATAAATAGTATTTTTTTGTTTATTTGTCAATTATTTGTTTGTCGTTGGCTTACGTAAGTGGCTGACGTATATTGGGCAGGGGCAAGCCCAGCCCCTACATTTTAAATACATTTTGTTTTTTAATCTTATCCAAAAACTATGCCAGACGTATCTAATACCTCACACTTCACACATCACATATCACACCTCACAACAATTCTTGCCATTGAATCTTCTTGTGATGATACTTCTGCTTCTGTGATACAAGATAGCAAAATTTTGTCTAATATTGTTGCTTCTCAAGAAATTCACGCCAAATATGGCGGAATTGTGCCAGAACTTGCATCTAGGGCGCACCAACAGAACGTAGTTGCGGTGGTAGAAGTTGCACTTAGGGAAGCAAATATACAAAAAAATCAGTTAAATGCTATTGCTTTCACACGTGGACCTGGTCTTTTGGGGTCGCTTTTGGTGGGTGTTTCTTTTGCAAAAGCTATGGCACTTGGTCTAAATATCCCTTTGATAGAGGTAAATCATATGCAGGCGCATATTTTGGCGCATTTTATTGATGAACCAAAACCGAAATTTCCGTTTTTGTGTCTTACCGTAAGCGGCGGACATACGCAAATTGTGCTTGTAGAAGATTTTTTATCTATGAAAGTGCTAGGAGAAACGCAAGATGATGCAGTAGGGGAGGCGTTTGACAAAGCCGCAAAAATGTTGGGTTTACCATATCCTGGAGGTGCTTTAATAGATAAATATGCCAAAACAGGTAATCCTAACGCTTTTTTGTTTCCGCTTGTGGATATGCCAGACCTTAATTTTTCTTTTAGTGGCATCAAAACATCTTTTTTGAATTTTATCAATAAAGAAACTATGAAAAATGCCAATTTTGTAGAACAAAATATAAATGATATTTGTGCTAGTTTTCAGTTTACACTAATAAAAAACCTTCTTTATAAACTAAAAAAAGCTATCCAGCAAACGGGAATAAAAGAAATTGCTATTGCAGGCGGCGTTTCTGCTAATTCTGGACTTAGAGAAACTTTAATTTTGTTAGGAGAAAAACATTCTTGGAATATTTATATTCCACAATTTCAATATTGTACAGATAATGCTGCTATGATTGCAATGGTGGCACATTATAAATTTTTGCAAAATGATTTTTCTTCTCAAAATATCAGCCCAATGGCACGCTGGGAACTGTAATCAATTACGAATTATCAATTATTTATTGTGAAAGAATTTCATCTTTAAAAATATGAATTTTATTAAGTTGCATTTATCTAATTATTTATCTAACCCTAACGACTATTCAAATTACACATATAATTTGAATGGTTTGAATGAGTGCTTAAATCAAGTAAATAAATATCCTAATACTATTGAAATAGTGAATAAAAATGCCAAAAGCCTCATTAGGGAACATCTAGTGTTATATCCATTAAAAGAACTTGAAGCAATTAATTTTATGAAATTATTGGTGAAATCTTCTTCTTATATGATGCATTTATACTTCAATCCTAATGATATTTTTGAAGGACAGTGGGTAGATGGAGATGCACCATTTGAAATTAAAAAAAGTGAAAGAGAATCAGAGTTTAATTATCATACGTGGTATAATGGTGTATTATCAGCTATTATTCTACGTGATGTAGAGAGTATTCGTTTTTTTGTAAATGATTATATAATATTACAATTATTAGAAAGAGAACACTCACCACGTGATAACCACCAATTTAATGTTTTATTTTATGAAGTATTAATGTATTATTTAACAGATACTTATGTAATAGCAGATGAAGAATATCATATAATTAATAAGAGTATGTTTAGAAACTATTTCTTTTTAAAAGTGAT
>JAYVHJ010000394.1:0-4641 GCA_043771315.1 Raineyaceae bacterium | reverse complement strand
CGGATATTACACCAGAAAATGACACCCAAGTTCTTGATAATCAAACTTTTGAAAAACTCACCTTACAAAATATTTCCTTTGGTTTTGCAGGAAGTAAACAATTATTAAGAAACATCAATTTTTCTGTTGAAAAAGGCAAATGGGTAGCACTTATAGGTGAGAGTGGTAGCGGGAAATCTACATTTATGCAGATTTTGGCTGGTTTTTATCCTCCAAATTCAGGAGAATTTTTAATAAAAACAAGTAACAATAATCCCAAAAACTTACAAGAATTTGGCTTACAAAATTGGCGTAATTGTGTGGCGTATGTGCCACAAGATATTCATATTTTCAATGGCACAGTTTGGGAAAATATAGCTTTGGGAAGTTCTAATGAAAATTTTAACAAAGATTTTAAGAACTTGGATAATATTCAAAAACAAATACAAAATATTATTCAATTTTGTCAAAAATATGGCTTTTCTCGTTATTTTGAGAGCTTTCCGCAAGGATATTTCACTATTATTGGAGAAAATGGCATCAATCTTTCTGGTGGTCAGAAGCAACTTTTAGCATTTGCACGAGCATTATACAAAAAGCCTCAAATCTTGCTTTTAGATGAGATAACGGCTGCAATGGACATCAAAACAGAAACTTTTGTCATTGATGTGTTACAAAATCTTAAAGAAAATCTTGCTATTATTTGGATAACCCACAAATATCAGTCTTTGGAGAACGTGGATAGCCTTTATCAAGTAGAAAACGACAAAATGGAATTAGTTTAATAAATAACAACAAATATTTGCAAAATAAATATTTGTTGTATTCTATGTGTCTATGGGATTGAAAAACAATATTAAAAAAATTATTCTACTTGTAGTACAAGCCCTTTTAGGTATTCTCCTTCTGGATGATAGATGTTTATTGGGTGGTCTGCGGGCTGTGAGAGTTGGTGCAAAATGCGTACTTGTCTATGGGCATCAGCTGCCGCACCAAAAACAACTTTTCTAAACAAATCCCTATCTACGTTGCCAGAACAAGAAAAAGTGAAAATAAGTCCGCCAGGTGCAATTTTCTTAAATGCTGTCAAATTAAGTTCTTTGTAGCCACGAGTAGCATTATGAACAGATTTTGCATTTTTAGCAAAGGCAGGCGGGTCTAGGACAATAATATCATATAATTCTTCCGTTTTCTTCAAAAAATCAAAACAATCTGCTGAAATAGACGTATGAGGGGCATTTTTGCCAAAATTCATAGTAATGGCTTGCTCACAAACGGCAATGGCATCTTTGGATATATCAACAGAATGAACGCTTTTTGCGCCTCCCGCAAGCGCATACACACTAAATCCGCCTGTATAACTAAATGCATTGAGTACGTTTTTACCCTTAGAATAATGTTGCAAAAGTAATCTGTTTTCTCTTTGGTCTAAGAAAAAGCCTGTTTTTTGCCCATTTACTACATCAATAGGAAATTTTAGGTTATTTTCAATAATATTAAGTGGCTTTTCAAAAACATCTGTAAGCCAACCTTTTGGCACTTGCATATCTTCAGAAAATTTAGCATTTTCTTTTGTTTTAAGATAAATATATTCTAATCCTAATTGCTGTAAACCGCCTAAAATAGCAGGGAAAACCTTCTCAATGCCTTTAATAAGCACTTGTACCACTGCCACTTTGTTATAAACATCAACAATAATACCAGGTAAAAAATCTCCTTCTGCGTGCAAAAGTCTATACGCATTTGTAGCAAGATTTAGGACATATTTTTTACGAAGGTCATAGGCACTTTTGATTTTTTTGTGCCAATAAGCCTCATCAATGCGTATATTTTGTGCGCCAAACTCAAAAAGACGTACTGTTATCTGACTTTTTGTATCAAAAAAACCATAACCTAAAATATTTTTTTTGCTGTCTTGTACCTGCACTATATCCCCATTTTCAGCAGTTGGAAGGTCTTTTACTGCACCAGAAAATACCCAAGGATGCCTATTTAGGAGAGAACGCTCACGCCCAGCTTTGAGTACAAGTATGGGATAATTTTCGTGTGTTTGAGGCTGTTGTTTTGCCAAATATTCTTTTAAAATATCATTCATTGATGTTTTTGTTTAATTATTTTATTTTTTACCACTAAGAACATTGAGGATACACACAAGTAGGCACTAAGAAATACAAAACGAGAAATTTATTCAGAATATATATTTACTTCGCACCTAATTCCTGATTTTTTTCTCAATTTCTTTTAATGCTTCTTCTTCTAGCGCATCTCTAAAAAGTTTGTCAATATTTCCATACGTATTAATGCCTACTCTATCCAAAAAAAGCAAGCTAAAACCTTCCATACTGGTTTCTTCTGTAGTTACACTTGCTTTATTGAGCAATGAAAATACGGCAGGTTTGTAGAGATTAAATTGGGCAATAGTATCTTCATAATTCTTATTTATCTCAATGTATGTTTTTTTAAAATTTACATCTTTTGAAAGTTTTTCATAAAATTCTGGTTGTGCATTTTCTGAATATTCTAAGTATTTGAGAATGAAGTATTTAAACTCCAAATGAGCCATTTGGTACTCATAATAATTAGCAAAAAAATCTTCCCACAAGGTAATATCTGTATAGCCTTCACGCTCATAATAGCGTTTTACGTTAAAAGCCACTTTTGTAGCGTGCTGATAGGCATTCCACTCTTGCAATAAACCATAAATACCATATTTTTGCGTAGGAACTTCAGAATTAGTGTTTTTTAAGAATCTGTAATAATTTTCTGTATGTAATTTTTTAGGGATAATATTCGCTATTTGACTAGAAGGAAACGCCCTAATTTGCTTCATTGTGTATTCTGCTTGCTGATTGATATAGTAACAAATATAGTTATCACCAGCATTGTAAGTGATTTTATTTTTCTCCAAATATGCGTACGAGCCTCTATTGGCATAATCATTGGCTATTTCATAGACCATTTGCGGCAACTCATTCAGAATAATTGTTTTGTTGGTGGTATCAGTAATATAAAACATATAATCAATATGCTTTCCCACATTAAAAGTGGTGTTTGGAAGATGTACTGATGTGGGCGTTTTGTTGTATTTGTCTATCAAATCATTGTGCATAGGTGAGTAAAGGTAAAGCACTTGACTAATAAACTTACGTGCATTGAATTTTCCTTGTGCAGGCGCATTATGTACGCCTACACAAGTAAGAAAAAACAATAATATAAATTTTAAATTTTTCAAACTTTAAATAATTTTTTAGGTGTTTTCAGGTGTTTTGTAGTGTTTTTCTCTTAATTTTGCTATAATTTATGATAAAACTCCGCCAAAATAACCATTCTTTGGAATATATACAAATAAATGAACAAAAATAACGTGAATAACACTAATAGTGATGGTGGTAATAATTCTGATAATAATTTTATTTTTGTTCTTGCTTCTGTACTCAAACAAGCAAAAGATGTGCGAATGTACGAAAAAATAGGCAAAAGTTTAATAAAAAAATATAAAAATGCTACTTTCCATTTTGTAGGACAAGCCAGCAATAATGATACTGAAAACATACAAAAACCAGAAAATATACATTTCCACGAGCTTTTTAACTTCAATAGAATAGCCTTAAAACGGTTTTTTACATTTTTTATATTCTTGTTTCCCCTACTAAAAATAAAGCCAAATATCTTGGTTATTGGTACTTTTGAATTACTTTTACCTGCTGTTTTTTATAAGATTTTTAGTATTGTTTTTTTGAGAAAAAAAGTAAAAATTATTTATGATGTGCAAGAAAATTATGTGGCTAACATCAGTTATACGAAAGTTTTTTTGCCTGTGTTGCGTGAAATGATAGCTATTTATGTGTATTTGGTGCAGAAAGTTACCAGTTTTTCTGTAGATTTTTTCTTTTTAGCTGAACATTGCTACGAACAAGAACTTAGTTTTATTGGAAAAAATAATGAAAAATATGCTATTTTGCCTAATTTTATTTTGAGGGAAGATTTTACAGGAAAATTGGAAAGTAATATAATAGAAAATCAAAAAACAACAGGAAAGACAACTCATTTGCTATTTTTAGGTACTATTTCACAAGAATATGGATTGCAAAAAATGCTGACTTATTTTGAGTATATCACAAAAAAACAACAAGAAAAACAACCAAAAAATATAATAAAACTCACTATTTTAGGGTATTGTCCGCTAGAAACGGATTTTTTGGTAATAAAAAAACTTAGTAAAACAAATCATTTGATTGAGGCACAAATCAGTCAAAAACCTGTTCCATACACTCAAATCAAAGAAAAAATGAAAATTATGTCACAAGCAGAAAATGTTTTCGTTGTGATGCCTTACGTTACCAATGAAAGTTATAAAAAACGCATTCCCACTAAGTTTTATGAATGTTTGGCTTATGATTTGCCTATGATTATTGCGTATAACAGCCATTGGGAAGATTTTTTTGAACAAATGCAAAAACTTATTCCAACGCACAAAATCAATGTTTTTTTTATTGATTTTGATGATAAAGAAACACCATTTGATTATAAAATTTTAAGTAAAAAAGATAATCAAAACAACTATTTAATACAAAATTTACCTATTTTTTGGGATATTTGTGAAGACAAATTGAATAAAATTAACTTTTAATTCATACGCAGGGTATAAAACCCTGCGCTATT
>JAYVHJ010000393.1:0-11455 GCA_043771315.1 Raineyaceae bacterium | reverse complement strand
TGATGTGGTAAGTGCTTCTCAAACAATTCCAAGTTTTACCTATAATGGAGTAGCTTATACCAATATGTTTGTTTCTACCAATGGTTTTTTAAAGTTAGGAGCTGCTACAGGACCTGGTAGCACTGTTTATACGCCTCTTTCTACTACTTCTACAGCACTTCAGAACACTATTTCCGCTTTTTCTGTTGATTTGGGAGGAATTGATGCAACTTCAGTAATTGGTTGGAGTACAATAGGCAATGAAATAATTGTACAATGGAAAAATGTAAGACGACTTAGTGTTGTAGGTGAGAGTGTCAATTTCCAAATTCGTATGAATACCGTTACAAGCGAGATAAATATTGTGTATGGTGCTTTTACATCAGGCACAAGTGCTAATACCATGCAAGTAGGTATTCGTGGGTTTGATCAAACTTGGCGCACTCAAATATCCAACAGACAAGGCAATCTGGAGTGGGATAAAACTACTATGGGTACTAACAATACAAGTGCCTTGCCTATGACTGCTACCAATTTGCCTGCATCAGGGCTTACTTTTACCTATACGCCTAATACTTGTACGCCTTTTCCTATCATAGGAGCAGTAACGCAATCAGGTACAGACGTTACTGTTAATTGGACAACACAAGCGGAAGCAGCAGATGGTTATGATGTGCGTTACCGCCTACAAAGTGCAGGAATAGGCACTTATATAACTGTAAATGTACCTTTACAAGCAAGTAATAATACCATTATTTCAGGTTTGGGTGCAGGGGTATACATTTTTGAAGTACGCACAAGATGTTCTGGTGCTACTTTTAGTGACTATTCTAATGCTATAGTTTTTACTGTTACAGGAAATTATTACCTAAAAGCATCAGGCATTATCACAAATGTAGCAGATTGGGGAACAAACACAGATGGAACTGGTGCTAATCCAAGTGCTTTAACTGAAACCAACGCAGGTTGGAATATTAGAAATAATACTACAGTTACCAATCCTGCTGCGTGGACGCTTGGTTCAGGTGCTAAAATAATTGTAGGAGATGGCACAACTGCCACAAACTTTACCTTGCCTGTAGGTGCAAATGTTACAGGTACTATAGATGTAAATAATGTAGGAACACTTACTTTACAAAATACTATTAACCCTACTTTGGGTACATTGGCAGTAGGAAGTACAGTAGATTACAATGGCATAGGAGCGCAAACTATAGCTGTAGCTAATTATAGTAATTTGACTATTTCAGGTACAAGAAGCGCAAGTCCTACACTTACTTTAGCAAGTGGTACTATAGATGTTTCTGGTAGTTTTACGGTTACCACTACAGGCGTAGGCACTTATACGAATACAGGCAATACGGTTAATTTCAGTAGTGCAAGTATGCAAACTATTCCTGCTTTTAGGTATCGTAATATTACCAATACAGGCAATGGCAACCGTACTCTTGCACCAAGTGGTGAGGTAAATATTGCAGGTACATTCGCAACAGGTATAGGAGTTTATACCACTACAGGAAGTACAGTAAATTATTCTGCTACTGCAGGGGGACCATTTACATTGGCTTCTTTTAATTATAATAATCTTATAGTTAGTGGTACACAGACCTTTAACATAGGCATAGGAAATACAATCAATGTTGCCAATGACTTTACTTTAAGTGGTACTGGTAGTTTTAATGTCAATAATACAGCAGGTGCTACTAATTTTAGCGTAGGAAACGACTTAAATGTTTCAGCAGGTTTTTTGAATGTAATACTAAATTCAAATGCACTAAACACTACGGTGAATATCACACGAGATTTGAATATATCTGGAACTGGACGTGTTAATTTAGAATCCACTGCCTCAACCGCAGGAGTAGCTGTTGTAAATGTAGGTAGAAATTTTACTGCCACAAGTACTGCAATTATTCTTGACTTTGGTAATAATATCAATACAAATAACGCAGTGACAATAGCAGGTAATTTCTCTAAATCAGGAACAGGAACTTTTCAAACTTTTGGAACTGGTACAACTTTAGGCTTTGTATTCAATGGTACAGGTATACAGACATTCTCATACTCAGGTGCGAATTCTAGTTGGACACAATATGTCGTAAATTCAGGGAGTACTGTACAAATGCTTACGGGACTGACTTTAACGCTTGACACTGGACCAATCTCAACTTTTACAGTCAATAGTGGTGGAATACTAGACTTAAATACACAAGTCATTACTGCAGCAAGCACAGACCCTATATTTACCTTGGCAAGTGGTGGAACAGTAAAAACCTCTCAACCATTAGGGCTAACCGCTAACTTTGCAGGCTTCGGGGCAGGTAAATTGGTGTTGAGTTCATTGGCAAACTATGAATTTAATGCAAGTGTAGCACAGGCAACAAGTGCTTTCGTAACAACGCCTACTGCTAATACTGTGAATAATTTGATTATCAATAATAACACAGCCACAAGCACCACAGGTGTAACCCTTACGAATAGTTTGACTGTGGGCGGTGTCTTAAACCTCACACAAGGAAAAGTAACAACTGGGGCTAATACACTATTTTTGCAACCAGGTACAGGTGCAGTAATTCCAAGTTTAGGAAAGGCAACGAGTTATGTAGTGGGTAATGTCAATATTATTGCTACTGCTGATGGGCAAACGCTTTTATTTCCAACTGGAAATGGTACTTGGTGGGCACCTGCAATGCTTGTTACTAATGGTGGGGCAGGAAATACTACTTTCAATGTGAGATATAATAATACCTCACACCCATTCAATGCACAACCATTGCCTAGTACGCCAGAAATCATTAGTACAGTTTTGCAGGCTTATTGGGATATTGATAGAACAGTAAATACTAGAAATGCTGACGTGCAATTATATTGGAATGATAACTTAGGAGGTATCACAGACCGTACAGCATTGCGCATATTACATGGTGGCGCAACTGCGTGGGAAAACTATGGTGTAGATAATACCAACGGAAATGCCTCAGATGGCACAGCAGGTACAAATACGCAAGGTTCTATCATTAAAAATGGCGTTTCTACTTTCAGCCCTTTCTCTATTGGTTCTACCACTATAGTAAATCCTTTGCCACTTACGTTGATTTCTTTCGCTGCAAAACGTCAGAACAATGAAAGAGTGAATCTTACTTGGGAGACGGCTAATGAAATTGATTTGAGATATTTTGCCATAGAAAAAAGCAATAATGGAACTGATTTTAGGGAAGTTGGGCGTGTAGAAGCACAAAATGCAACGATACAAACTAAAAACTATGCTTTTGCAGATACTGAAAAGGCAAGTGCTTATTACCGTTTGCGTTTTATTCATTATAAAAATGCTGATGAATTTAGCGTTATACGTTTTGTGAGAGGTACTGAAGATGATTTTATTTCAGTATATCCAAATCCGTTGCAGGGCAAAATTAGTTTTGAGGTAAGTGAAAACTTAAAATTAAATCCGTTTATCACTTTGCAGGTAACAGACGCAACTGGTAAAAATATAGCTACTTTTACAGGTGATTGGAAAAAAATAAGCGAGGAGATTTCTCAAAGCTATCAAAATTGGGCAAGTGGTTTGTATTTTTGGAATATTTCACCACAAGGTGAAAAAATCACTATCATTAAGGTCATCAAACAATAATGTTATGAATGTGTAGGATTTTGGGAAATAATGATATTTAGTTGCAGAGATAAGGCAGTACCTTATCTGAACATTTTCCAAAATCCTTCCAACTTGCGGTATAGAAAAAAAGTAGGAACACGCTTAGGCGTGTTCCTACTTTTGTGAGTAGCCTTTTTGCTTTTGGTTCATACTAAAAATTAGACTTAGATAACGACATTGTTATTTTGTAAATTTTTATGTAGGCGTTTGATTTATCAAAACGCTGTTTTGGGACAAAACAAATGGTAGAGAACAAAATGCTCTGCAAAGTATTTTTCTTTGATA
Organism: Raineyaceae bacterium; assembly: GCA_043771315.1. Lineage (GTDB taxonomy): Bacteria > Bacteroidota > Bacteroidia > Cytophagales > Thermonemataceae > JANYGM01. The sequence goes on along the minus strand of JAYVHJ010000393.1, from coordinate 7,539 downwards.
AATCCCGCACTCGTTGTTCTACCTCATTTGTTTTGTGCCAAAACACCACTTGATAAATCAAGTGGCTACGAAAGTTCAGCCAAAACACTACGAAGTTCAGAATACAATTTATCAATGTCGTTATCTAACTGATGTGTCTAAAATACCCAAAAGCCGTTGTTTGTGTCTTCACCACAAACAACGAGTAAATAGCGTAATAATCAAAGTTTTATATTCGTACTTTGTACTTCGTACTTCCTTTTTTACCCCAAACTATCTTCCACAAACTTAAATGGTAGCAGACTAGCAATGCTAGGAAGTTCTATAAAACTGCCGTTTTCACAACTCAAAAGCACTTTTATAGGTGCTTTTTGTTTTTCTTCATATTCCAAAACGGATTGGCGACAAGCTCCACAAGGTGAAATAGACAAAAAATTAGTGTTATTGCTTGCCAAATGTGCCGTAACTGCCATTATTTCTACTTTTTTAGTGGGGAAGTTAGCCCCAATATAAAATATAGCCGTTCTTTCTGCGCAAAGCCCAGAAGGATAAGCCGCATTTTCTTGGTTGTTTCCTTCAATTATTTGTCCATCATCTAGCAAAAAAGCCGCTCCAACGTGAAAATTGGAATAAGGTGCATAAGCACGTGAGCAAGCATCACGAGCCTGCAAGATGAGTTTTTGTTGTATTACGTCCAAATCTTCAAAAGAAGCATATATTTTGTACGCAATGTGTAGTTCTTTAGTTTTTATCACTCAACAAATTGTTAAAATTTTTAAGAGGGCGGACAATATGAAAATAAAAAAACAACTTTCCAAATTTATTTTAAAAAAGTAGAGAAAATAACACAATAAACAAAACAAAACATCAACATAAATACAAAATATTTATTCCTTAAAGATTTTTTAACATAGAAAAGCACAAAAAAATTAGAATAATCAAAATACAAAGTGTACTTTTGTAGAAATTTTATACCAACATAAAAAAACATATCTCGTAATAATTAAACCCAATCAATGAAAAACAAATTTCTACTCGTTTTTAGTGTGTTTTGTTTGCTCTTTGGCACACAAACATTACTAGCGCAAGTTACTACCGCCTCTATGTCGGGTACAGTAACAGACAAAAAAACCAAAGAAGCAATACCTGGTGTTACCATTATTGCCGTACACACACCAACAGGTGGACAATTTGGGGTCGTTACAGACGACAATGGTACATATAGTATCAATAATATGAAAGTGGGAGGTCCTTATAAAGTTACTTTCTCTTTTATTGGTTACAAACAACAAGATATTATGCTTGGTAGTCTTGGGCTTGGTGAAAATACCAAACTAAATGCTGCACTTGCTGAAGAAGGAAGTTTGGATATTACAGAAGAAGCCGTAGTTACTGGAAAAAAAGATGCCACTTTTGATGCTGGGCGCACAGGCGCAACTACCAACATCAATAGTGAACAATTAGCTGCTTTGCCTACGCTTTCTCGTAGTTTGCAGGATTTTGTACGCCTTACTCCACAGTTTTCTGCGCAAGATAACGGTGGTATTTCTTTTGGTGGTGCAAACAACCGTTTTAATAGTATTATGATTGATGGTGCAGTAAATAATGACGTTTTTGGACTTGCTGCATCAGGTACGCCTGGTGGACGTACCAACACGCAACCTGTCAGCCTTGATGCTGTAAAAGAAATTCAGGTGCTTATTGCGCCTTATGATGTGCGCCAAAGTGGGTTTGTAGGTAGTGGCGTGAATGCTGTAACACGTTCTGGAACAAACGAACTAGAAGGCTCTGCTTATTATTTCTCTAGAAACGCTAACCTTGCAGGTAAGAAAGTAGGTGATAAAGACCTTACTGTAAACGAATTTAAAGATACACAGTTTGGTTTCCGTTTTGGTGGTCCTATTGTAAAGAATAAATTGTTTTATTTCTTTAATGCTGAACTTGGAAGACGCACAGAACCCAATACTAACAATCTAAAATCTTATACGCAAAACCTCCCTGGTACAGATGCTACTCGTGAAGCAACTGCAACAAAACTTTTAGACGAAATGAACTTCGTTAGAAATCTTCTTATAACTAAGTATAACTACGACCCAGGAGACCCAGCAGAAAATTATATCAACACGCAAAATAACAACAAAATATTTGCTCGTCTTGATTGGAACATCAATAGCCAACATACGCTGACTTTGCGTCATAACTTTATTGATGCCTTTGTAACAGATATTTTTAGAAGTAGCACAACCTACTCCTTTAATAATGGTGGTGCTAATATCAGAAACCGTACTAATACAACTGTTTTGGAGCTTCAAAGTAGGTTATCTAACAAACTAAGTAACGAGTTTCGTGTTAGTTATACCAATGTAGATGATAGAAGAGAAAATCAAGGACGTGATTTCCCTTTGATGACCGTTCCTAGCAAAGTAATTACAGCTAATTTACTTACTGGTCTTAACAGAGATGCAAGTCTTAATAGTCTTAAACAAAACCTAATAGAAATTACGAATAACTTCACTTGGAAGAAAGGAAAACATACCTTTGTATTTGGTTCAAGAAACGAACTTTATTTCTTTGAAAATGCGTTCTTACAAAACTTTGGTGGTGCTTGGACTTTTGGTAGCTTAAGAAAACCAACAGAAGCAGGTGCTTTAGATTTTAGTTTGGAGTCTGGTATTCCTATTAGATTTGAGAAAAACTACTCTCGTACATCTGACCCAAGACAAGGCGCAAAATGGGGCGCAATACAACTAGGTATTTATGCACAAGACGAATGGAACGTAGCCAAAAACCTACGCCTAACAATGGGAATACGTGCTGATTTGCCATATTTGTCTAGTACAGTTACCAAAAATGACCTTTTTGAAAGACAATTTGCATTAGATAATAGTCAAAAACCAACTGCAAAGGTACTTTTATCTCCTCGTATTGGCTTTAATTGGGACGTGAAGAATGATGGAAAAACACAAATTAGAGGTGGTGTAGGCTTATTTGCTGGTCGTCCTCCTTTTGTTTGGCTTTCTAATCAGTATAGTAATACTGGGATTAACTTTGGACAAGCTAACCTTATTGAACAGCAAAGCCTAAATGCAATTTTCGCAGGAACAACACCTGCACAACGTGATGAAATCATTGGTAACCCTAATTTCATTCCGCCTGCACAAGCGCAAACCTCTGTAATCAATATTACTAATCCTAATTTGCGTTTGCCTCAAATATTTAGAGCTAACTTGGGTGTAGATAGAAAACTTCCTTATGGTTTTGTAGCTACTTTTGAAGCATTGTATTCTAAAACAATAAGTGATTTATACATCAGAAATATCAATTTGAGAGGACAACAAAACGTGCTTAATAATGAAGGTCGTCCTGTTTTTGGTACACCAGGTTCAGGTCCTCGTTTGATTGACCCTGTAAACTTTACTGGCGTTTATGTCCTTGAAAATACTCGTGGTGGTGACCAACTAAGTCTTACTGGAAAGTTAGAAAGAAATAGAAAAGGACTTTATACTATGCTTGCCTATACTTATTCTAATGCTACGGATTTTGCAAGTTTGACTTCTTCTGTTTCTGCTTCTAATTTTGCTAACAATATTACTGCTGGAGACCCTAACAATCCTATCAAAGGAAATACAGACTTTAATCTTACACATAGAGTTGTTGGTGCAGTTTCTTACAACTTTGAGTATAGCAAATATGCCTCTACTAACGTTGCTTTGTTCTACAATGGTCAGTCTGGACGTAATTATTCTTATACTATTGGAAACGGTGGTTTGTTAGATGTTAATGCTGATGGTGTTAGTTTTAATGAATTGATGTATATTCCTCGCAAACGTGAAGATATAGAACTTGCTAATTCTGCTACAGCAGCTACAGTAGATGTTAGCAGCTTTGGAGTAAAAGATGCAGCAGGTAATCTAATTACTAGCGTGCCTTATATAGTACCTGTAGCGGAGCAATGGACTGCATTAGATAACTTTATCAAAGATGAAGCATCTTTGAAAGATAGAAGAGGACAGTTTGCAGAGCGTAATGGTGCAGTTGCGCCTTGGAATCACCGTTTTGATTTGCGTTTGATGCAAAACATCAGGTATAATTCTGGTGCTGATGATAAAAAACATACTTTGCAGTTTACTTTGGACATCATTAACGTAGGAAACCTATTGAATAAGAATTGGGGAGTTATTCCTACAAGTGTTACCAATCCTATTGTAGCACAACGCTTTAATGATATTACAGGAAATGTTGTCTATAACGTCAATCCTACTAACACTGCTGTTACTGCTACAAGCATTATTACAGATGCAGCAGGCGCACCAGTATTAAAGGCAGGGCTTCCACAAGTAAAAACAGCTAACGCAGAGATAGTACGTAATAGAGATATAGTTACTTTGTCTTCTGTTTGGCAAATGCAATTTGGTGTAAGGTATATTTTCTAAAAAATATTTCTTTTAGCAATAAAAATCCCTCTCTAAACTATTTAGAGAGGGATTTTTAGTTTAGTACCGTTATTTGTGAAGACTGGAGAAATAATAAGAAAAAAAACATCAAATAAAAACAATAAAAAAATCAACTTATAAGAAAATTGATTATATTTCAAAAATTTATTAAGAGTTTGTATTCCTTTACAAATGTTTAATATTTTTCTTATCCTACTTTCATCAATAAACCCAACAAAAAATGACAGCAATTACCCCAAAAAACAGCACTTCAAAAATAGCATTTTTGATGCTCTTGGTTGCCTTTTCTGTATCTTCTTGCAAAAAAGAACCTTCTGAAACTGCCAAAAAACTTATGGCAAAAACTTGGCAATACAGTACAAATGCCAACCTTGACAATGGTACAGCAGGCAATATTTCTCTTGGTGGAGATGTAAAAGCTATGGCTGATTTTGCCTCTGAAAAACTGTCTTTTTATGATGACAAAAAGACAAAGAAACTTGCTTACGAGAAGAAATATGGCTCTGGCTTTCTTTCTACTTCTATAAGAGGGTTTTTTGAAATGGGAGATGGGGATAAAAAAGTAATCCTTAAAGAATGGGACAATAAAGCAAACAAGGAAAAACCACCTGTAACTTATAAAATAGAAGAGATTACAGACGAAAAACTTGTGCTTATTAGGGAAAAAGACAACATCAAAAGTATTTATTTGGACATCAATAAAATGCCAAAAGAAGAAGTGAAAACTACTCCAAACACTGATAATAAGACTACAACGACAACAACAAAACTAAAAGAGAGAGTTGCTAAAAAGGGAGAATGGAAAGTTGGAGAAAAACTTGAGGTTTTGTGGAAAAATAGCTGGTACAAAGCAACTATTTTGGAAGCGAAAGACAAAAAATACAAAATCCGTTATGATGGCTATGGTGAAAAATGGGACGAATGGGTAGATGACAGCAGAATGAGTGTTTTGTAGAAAATAAATGAATAAAATAACGCCCACTTTTAAATATATTTAAAAGTGGGCGTTTTAGGTATTTAGCCTTATAATAAGCAATAAGTATTTTTAGTTAGTCATTGCAGCAAGCAAATCCGCTTTTGTGATGATATGCACTGTATTTAGGGCATCTCTGACAAGTAAAGCCTTATTATTTTTATCAATAAGAGAAGAAAGCACATCAACTGTGTTATCCATACCCACAAATTTGAAGGGTGCGTCCATAATTTCTTTTACTGCCAAATCCTTTATTTCAGGGTTTTCAATGAGTTTTTCTAGTATTCTTGTGTCCACAAGGCTACCTACAATCTGCTCACCATCTGTTACAGGGATTTGAGAAATGCCTTCTTTGGTAATTTGTCTTACGGCATCACCTACTTTCATTTCTTGGTTGATAGTGATAAGTCCCCCTCCAATACTATTGATGCCATTTCTTGCATCAATGATGTCTTTTGCAGTTGCAAAATCACGAGATTCCAAAAAGCCGTGATTTTTCATCCATTCATCATTATAAATCTTGTTTAAGTATCTTGTGCCGTGGTCAGGCAAAATAATGACCATTACATCATCTTCTTGCAGGTTCTCACGAGCATATTCAAGCGCACCGTGAACGGCAGACCCACACGACCAACCTACAAAAAGCCCTTCTTCACGTGCCAGACGGCGTGTCATAACGGCAGCATCTTTATCTGTAACCTTCAAAAACATATCAATCACATCAAAATTGACGTTTTTAGGTAAAATATCTTCTCCAATTCCTTCTGTCATATACGGAAAAATCTCACCCTCATCAAAAATGCCAGTTTCTTTATACTTTTTAAAGACAGAGCCATACGTATCTAAACCAATAGAGACAACATTTGGATTTTTTTCTTTGAGATATTTAGAAACACCACACATTGTGCCTCCTGTGCCTACACCAGCCGCCCAATGTGTAATTTTGCCTGCGGTTTGCTCCCATATTTCAGGTCCTGTAGTTTCATAGTGCGCCTGCCAATTAGACAGATTGTCGTACTGATTTGGGTAATAAGAGTTAGCAATTTCTTTATTTAGACGTTTTGCAACAGAATAATAGGAGCGTGGGTCGTCTGGGGTTACATTGGTAGGGCAAACGACTACTTCAGCACCAACGGCACGCAAAATATTCATTTTTTCTTGAGATTGTTTGTCAGACATTGTAAAAACGCATTTGTAGCCTCTCGCAACTGCCATCAGTGCAAGTCCCATTCCTGTATTTCCAGAAGTTCCTTCAATGATAGTGCCTCCTGGCTTTAGTAAGCCAGCTTTTTCTGCATCTTCTATCATTTTTACTGCCATACGGTCTTTGACAGAGTTTCCAGGATTAAAATATTCTACTTTGACCAAAATAGTACCTTTAATGCCTTTATTGAGCTTATTGAGTTTGACAAGTGGCGTGTTGCCAATAGTTTCTATGATAGAATTTTTATACTGCATATTAAGTAATTGTGAATTGTAAATTGTGAATTATGAATGAATACAAAAACATAATTTTAAATTGATTTTCATATTTTCTCAAAACTAATCAAAATCTTTCTGATTTGCAAAATAAAATTCTTAGATTTGCCTACTTTCCCCACGTTCCACATGGGGAAACCATATTTCTGGTCGTAGTGTCCCACTACGACCCCTTAAATGTATTCAAGCGTCCCGCTTGTTTACGTAATAAATACACGAGCGGGACGCTCAATACACTGTTTTTAGTCGTAGTGTCCCACTACGACTAGGTTTTTTGTAAAAAATAATTGCATTTTATTATATGAAAAAATTTGAAATATTTGGCAACAACGACACCCGTTCTGGTTTTGGAGCTGGTTTGTTAGAAGTTGGTAAGCAAAATCCGCAGGTAGTGGCTTTGTGTGCTGATTTGATTGGTTCTTTGAAAATGGACGACTTCAAAAATGCTTTTCCAGAGAGATTTTTCCAAGTCGGAATTGCAGAGGCAAATATGATGGGACTTGCCGCAGGAATGACTATCAATGGTAAAATCCCTTATACAGGCACGTTTGCCAACTTTTCTACTGGGCGTGTGTATGACCAAATCCGCCAATCCATTGCATATTCTGACAAAAATGTCAAAATATGTGCCTCACATGCAGGACTTACGCTAGG
>JAYVHJ010000392.1:0-14426 GCA_043771315.1 Raineyaceae bacterium | reverse complement strand
GAGCTGGCGCAGAACATTTTGCAGGAATTTATCATAACATAGAAATCTATAAAAAAATGATGAGCTTGTTTAGATTTTAATTAAAAAGTAATGAAAAGGAAAATATTTTCTATATCAGCAGTATTTTTTATTACTTTAGTTTTTAATGTATCTTTTGCACAAAAAGATACATTAAAAAATACTTTATATATTTCTGATATTGAAAATTATATGAAATATATTGATACTACTGGTTTAGATACTGGTTCTTTTAATGGTACTACTTATACAAGAAGTCGTAAACCTAAACCTATTGGAGGTTTTGGATTTGATATATTTACAAATATTAACAAAGATTCTGTTGTAAAAATTGAATACCACAGCACTATTTATGTGGATAATGTTTATACTAATACATATAAAACTTGTTATTATAAAAATAATTTATTAGTTGCGGCTAAGTTAAAGCTAGAAGTTGTTGCTACACTAAAATTAGCAAGTAATGATGCCAGTTTCCCATACATTAGAAAAGAGTTTTTTAGAGATAATAAACTTATTTCTTCAGTGGTATTGAAAAATATACTAAAAAAAAGAAAATATATCAGAAAAACAAGAGCTATATTACTTGATGATGGCTTAGATTTTTTTAAAGAGTATGGAAAGAGTTTTTAAATTTATAAAATGTATTTATTGTTTTTTGTATAGATTTTGTTAGATTTGTGTGTTAAAACTGCTTTAAATAAAGAAACTAAAATGAGTAAAATTAAAATTAAAAATTTTGGAGCTATCAGAAACGGTTATGAGGAAAATGATGGCTGGTTGGATATTCAAAAAGTTACCATTTTTATTGGAAATCAAGGTTCTGGGAAAAGTACAATAGCAAAACTTATTTCTTCTTTTACTTGGATAGAAAAAGCATTGGTGAGAGGTGATTATGATAAAAAATGGTTTACTAAGAAAAATAGGTTTAAAAACATTTTTTTAGGTTATCACCGTTTGGAAAATTATTTTAGTAACAACACTGACATTCAAACAGAAATAGAATATGAAGGAAATGCTTTTAATATTAAATATAAAGATGACGCATTGGTTATTTCTGAAATAGGAAGCAAAAAGTACCATCTTCCGCAAATAATGTATGTGCCTGCAGAAAGGAATTTTATCTCCAACGTCAAAAATCCTAAATCTTTAAAACTGGTTTCCTCTTCCTTGGTTGAATTTCTAACGGAATTTGATAATGCTAAAAGCGCAATAAAAGGAGCTATTTCATTGCCTATCAATGATGTAGCGCTTGAATATGACAAATTAAATGATATTCTCCACATTAAAGGAACTGATAAAAATAATCATTACAAAGTAAGATTAAATGAAGCATCAAGCGGTTTTCAGTCTGTTGTGCCACTTTATTTGGTTTCTCAGTATCTTTCTGATATGGTTAAACAACAAGAAAATATGCGAAAATCAATGAGTGGTGAGGAATTAGAACGCTTTAAAAAAAGCGTAGCAGCCATCTTTGAAAATGAAAATTTAACAGATGAACAACGTAGTGCAGCGTTGTCGGTGCTTTCCGCAAAATTCAATAAAACTGAATTTATAAATATTGTAGAAGAGCCAGAACAAAATCTGTTTCCTACTTCTCAATGGCAAATGTTAAAAAGTTTATTAGAATTTAACAACAAAAGCAAAGAAAATAAATTGATAATGACCACACATAGTCCTTATATCATCAATTACCTTACACTAGCGGTGGAAGCCTGTAATGTTTATGAAAAAATCAAAAGTATTACTAATCAAAATATTAGAGAAGAAAAAGAGAAGAAAGAGAAACTATACGAAGATTTAGCGCAAATTGTTCCTCTTCTTTCTATGGTAAATCCTTGTGAATGGGTTATTTACGAACTAGACGAGAAAGATGGCACAATAAAAAAGCTAGAAGATTATAAAGGTTTGCCTTCTGATAATAATTTTTTGAATAATGGAATGAATACGAGCAATGAATTATTTACTAATCTTTTGGAAATTGAGGATTTATGCCAATAAACTTTTTTGAAAATGCTTGTAAAACCTTTTCTAATTTGGAGGAATTTGGTCTTTGCGACAAAACTCACCCTATAAAAAAGCCTGCATATATTGATGAAAATAAGCAAAATATAGAAAATTGGGTTGCAGAAGTAGAAAATAAAACACAAATTTTACTAGATTTTTATGCTATTGATAATTGTGTAACAATTTTAAGACCAAATGGAGAAACTGAAAAAAGTTGTGATGGAATGATTTGCTACAAGGATGATTTTGACGTAGATAATATCATTTTTATTGAGTTAAAAAATAGAATATCAACAGGTTGGCTAGGTGATGGTGTAAAACAATTAAAAATAACATTAGAGAAATTTATTGAAAATAACAATATGGAACAGTTCAATATGGAAGTGGCTTATGTTTGTAATTAACAAAATAAAGAATATCCTATGGCTAAAAATAGTAATATTGCGACAGTTAAACAGTTTAAAGATGAAGCTGCTTGGTGGTAATGGTTTAAATCTAAAAGTTGATTGGAAAATTATTATAAAATAACTCAAATGCAAATAGACCATATTTTTATTTTCTCCAATAATACTGGAAAAGAAGCGCAAGAACTCCTTGATTTTGGCTTTTTGGAAGGCAGTTCTCGTGTGCATAAGGGGCAAGGAACGACTAACCGCAAGTTTTATTTTAAGAATTTCTTTTTGGAAATACTGTGGGTGAGTGATTTGCAGGAAATAAAAAGCAACCTAATTACGCCTACAAAATTATGGGAACGTGCTGATTTTAAGAAAAATAACTTCTCTCCTTTTGGTTTGTGTTTGGTGAATACGGACAGCACAAATGCGCTTTTTGCTAATGAAAATATCAATATTATTAAATACCAACCACAATATTTTCCAGTAGGAATGGAAATTGAGATTTTGACAAATGAGCATCTCCCCCATTTGCCTTGGACTTTTAGATTGCCTTTTAAGAGTGAAATTGAGACAGAAATAAAAGAAAATAAGCATCAAAATGAGCCTACAACACATCAAAACGGTATAAAAAACTTAACTGAAGCATCATTTGGTATTCCTTTTTTTAAGGGAGCAGTAAATTTTCAGAACGAAGAAACCATTAAATTCGTAAAAAACAACATCATACAAGCATATACGCTTACGCTCACTTTTGATAATCATCAGCAAGGAAAAACAAAAATATTTTCAGAAATTCCATTGTTAATAAAATATTGAAATTAAAATGAATAAAAAAATATCAATTATTATTTTCAGCATTATTTATTTTGTACTCATCTATTATTTAGACTTTTACATAATTTCTCCTTTGATATTGCCTGCAGATAACTGTTATTATCATACTCATAATATTCCATTTTGGGTGGAATTATTGTATATGAGTGCAGGCTCTAACGGACACCCAGATGGTTCTATGCTACATTTTATCTTATTGATAATTATAAGTCTGTTTTTGGGAAGAATAACAAATAGAATCCTAATTAAATCATAAATGAAACTTACCAATTTCACTATTGGAGCAGATAATATTAGTATCATTCCTTTTGATGATACTTATTTGGATATTCATAATAGTTATGATTTTGAGGAATTTAGCTATAATACATTTGAACAAAAACTAAAACTTAGATGGAGTATGACAAGAGAAGAATGGGTAAAGCCTATTGTAAGGAAAGAAGATGAAATTATGTATGTTCGTTTTGCGCTTGTTTTTGAGCAGATTAATTTTTTTACGGTCAGAGAACGAAATGAAAATTTGCCTTTTAGTGATGATACCTGTATTGAATTTATTGGATTTTCGTCACTAGATATGAGAAATAATTTTGATAGTTTCTTAATGCCTACATTTATAAAAGAAACTGATGATATAATTATTTGTTTTCAAAGTGGGCAAGTATTGAAAATCAACTGTAAATTTGTAGAATTTGTAGAGTTATTTGATTAAAACAGTGTTAAAGTCCCTTTTAGCTTTCTATTTTACTTCCGCCTCCATAGGGTCTGCCTCTGAAATAACCTCTGGATACAGAAATACCACGTTATTATACATTTTTATTTCTTCTTGTGTTGCATTTTCTTTGTTTTCAAGGAAATGCAACATTTTTTCTTCACTCCAACCCAATTCTTTGGCACGTACAGAGGTGTAAGCCGCTTTTATTTGGTCAAGCACCAAAAGATAATCAGCATAATTTGTTCCTCTATCCCCTTTCAAGGAAATAACGCCTTTACTTTGTTTACTGCTCTCATTTTTATCAGCACCACTGATAAATTTTACAATATTCTCTTTAACCTCTGAAAGTAGTATTTCCTCATCACGCATTAAAATTCGGTTTTGACTGTTTATCAAAACACGCATTAAACCATTTGGATTATAAACTCTATCGTGACAAAAAATTACGTAATCTCGTTTTATAATTCTTGGCAAAGTCATAGGAATTCCTTTTTGCGTAGGAATGCTTGTTGCCACCCAAAAGAAAATAATCACCAAAAACGCCACATCAGCCATTGAAGACATATTTATTTTTGATGTTTTGGTACTGCGGAAGCCATTATTTTTTAGCATAAATTTATTAGAATAGTTATATTTTGAAAATTACTGATTTTCAGAATATCAGCAAAAATAATGCCTTTTTTCTTTTTCTTCATCTTACTTAAAATTCTACTTGCGCCAAATTTAACTTTTAAATGCCATACTTTTAGTCATATTCTTTACTTTGATTATCAAAGTTATTTATTTTGTAGTTTTTCTAATTTCTATCAAAAAGCAAAAAATAGTTTATTTTTTACATTTTAAACACTATATTTGTGTGGTTTTATAAAAAAATAATCTCAAAAAAATTAAAGAAAACAACTAAAAAAATGGCTACAATCATAGCAAAAAGAGTTAGAAACGTAGGTTTGCACGGAATAATCAAGCCTTTAATGAAAAAAGGTAATAATGGTATTTTTAAGTCCGTTGACCCTTCAGAATTTAGAAATGGTGGGGAAATATTTGTACCTGCGGGATACGCAAGTTTAAATGATGAATTATTTGAATTTGAAGAAGAAGTTTTACAAAGAAATCCACAATATGAACAACAATTAGAAGGTTTCCAAAGTGGCACGTTTGCCAATAATCCTTGTAGATTTTTACTTGCCGTAAATCCCAATACTATCAAAAAAGTAGCTCCTATTGCGTTGCTTCCTATTTATGATAAATATTTTTCTCCTGAAAACAACCTTGTAGATAGTACAGGAATTACTGCCCCTTTCTTTTTCCTTTCCTATAATAATTATATTTATGGACCTTTCCAGAAAGATGGAAACATACTAAAACCAGCTGATTTTTCTACTTTTAGTGATGATTATGATTTTTATGATGAATATAACAAAATTGTAATTCTTAAAATCTCGGAAGAAACTGCCCAAAATTATATAGAAACTGACAACGAAAAACGCCGTTATTTGTCTTCTTTTAAAGATTTTGTTACACAACAAATTGGAGAATTGATAGATTATTCTTCTACTGAAGAACTTAGCAGATGGATTGGCTCACAACTTGAAAATACAGCGGATTTTAATGCTGCACTTAGGAAAATGCCTACTATTACAGGCGTTCTCAATAATATGCAACTCCTTAATCTAAAAACATTAACCAAATTAGATGAAATCCGTTGGGTGCGCTACAAAAATATTATCAAAAATTACGAAAGCAACTATACAGTAGAGCAGGAAATTATTGATTTGGTGGTAGAACTCAATAACTTACAAGGAAATACTGCGTATGAAGATGGTTCTTTGGTAAGTTCTGCAGAACTTGAAAACGAAAAAGAAGCCAATGCCCGCCTAAAAACTCAAATGCTTAATTATTTGGATAAACTCAAAGAGGCAAAAGACATTATTGATGAAGGAAAAGCTAAAATAAAGCGTTTAGAACAACAAAATGAAATTGTAGCTAAGATTATCAAAACGCCACAAGGAGAAACTTTTTTGCAATCCATTGCTAATACAAGAGATTTTTCTACGCTTATACAAGTGTCTAGCCACGCTAGAACAGTGCAAGAACTTATCAATGATGCGCAAAAATTGACACAAGAAATAACCCAAAAAGAACAAGAAATTATTACACTAAACAGGCAACAATATGGCTTGGAAACTGCTATTACACAAATTCAAAGCACATTTAATAACCAAATCAAGCTGAATACTAATCTTGTAGAAGCAAAACTTTACAACGACATCTTAAATGGCATAGAATATGCCCCAACTGCTCAAAAAGAGGCAAAAATACAAGAAGTAAACATTGAAAATGATACTTTGCTTTCTGGTGCAAAAGAATATATTTTGTCTATCCAAGAAAGGCTAAAAGAGCAAGGTAGAAATTTGGCTTTTAATGAAGTTGCAAACCTTGCAATCACGCTACAACAAAGTTTTATTACGGTTTTTGCGGGTGCGCCTGGCGTTGGTAAAACTTCTTTGGTAGAAAAATTAGCTAAAAGCTACGGTTTGAGTAATGATTATGGCTATTTGGAAATTCCCTGCGCTCGTGGGTGGACTTCCTCAAAAGATTTGTTAGGGTTTTATAATCCTCTTACCAAAAAATATCAATCTTCAAAAACGGGCTTGCGTGACGCACTAGAACAGTCAGCTTTGCACAAAAATTCACCTTATTTTATCTTGCTTGATGAGGCAAATTTAAGTCCTATTGAGCATTATTGGTCTGATTTTATTAAGTTGGCAGACTTTGATTATGAAAGAAAAATCAGGTTTGCAGACAAAGAAATTGCCTTTGGTGGCGGTCTGAAATTTATGGCAACTATCAACTATGACCATACAACAGAAATGCTATCTAGTAGGTTGATAGATAGAGCAGCCATTATTATTGTGGAGCAATCTGAAATTGGAGAAAACAGAGATTTGAAACTTAATGAGATTTATGATTGGCACAAAATGGAAAGATTCTTTGGTATCAACAAAAATAGCAACGCAAGTGAAGTGGCAGTAAAAGTTGATGTAGAAGCGTCTTTGGCACAAATTGAAAAAATTTCTAACCTTACTATCAGTCCAAGAAAGAAAATTGCAGTTGAAAATTATTGCAAAATTGCAACAGGTTTATTAGAAGGAGAAAGCAAAATTAGCCTAGATTATGCCGTTTGTCAGCATATTTTGCCAATGATAAATTTGCGTGGAGAACAACATATAAAAAGCCTAGAAGTGCTTAAAAAGCATTTTGAAGACTATGGAATGATGAAATCTTACACCGTTTTGGAAAGAATTATCACAAAAGGCAAAGACTTTAACCATTTTAGGTATTTGTATTACTAGTTTAAAATACAATTTACACACTAAGAGTAGATATCTAAAAATAGCCTAAAAAGCTGTTTAAATATCTACTCTTAGTGTGTAAAAATAACTTTATTTACTATACTTTCGCAGGAAGTCTAGTAACTATGAACCCTGCAGTAAAACTGTGTCTATCACGTGTACAACACCATTTTTAGCTTTCAAATCTGTTGTGGTTATGGTAGCCACTCTTCCAGTGTCATCTTTTAGCTTTACTTTGCCTTCTTCTAAATAGGCAATAAGTTTTCCGCCAGTAAGAGTAGTAAGTTCTACCTGACCTTTGTTTTTGCCTTTACTTTTTTTGATAGTATCCATTAAAGTTTTTGCGTCAAGGTTGCCTGCTACCACGTGATGCTTAAGAATTAAGGCAGCCATTGCTGATTGTTCTGGCTTCAATAATTCTTGTAGTACTCCCTTTAGTTCCTTTAGTTCCCCCTTATCCAATTTTTCAAAAGCAGCATTAGTTGGCGCAAATACTGTAAAAGGTCCTTTTGCTTGCAAAGTTGTTACCAAATTTGCAGATTTTAGGACTCCTACGAATGTTGTATGGTCTTTTGAACCAATAGCTACATCTACAACACTTGTAGGCACTTGCGCTACGGCTGTGAATACGCTGCCCATCATTATGGTCGCAGCAAGAATTACTTTTTTCATTTTTGATTTAATTTTAATTTATATAAAATACTACTGTAAACTCATTATTTGCATTATTTTTAGCTAATTTATTAACTTCAGTCCAAAGATAATAAAAAAGTCCTAGAATTATCAAAATAAATATGTTTTATTTTTAGAAGTTAAAAATAGTTACAGAGATTTAAAAATTGAGTATATTCTTTTGTTGTAAACAATACCGTTATTGTACTACCTAGTTGTTGGTTTGTGGGGACACAAACCAAGGAGGTTTTAAATAGTATATGGTAGAAATATCCTTATTAACAACATCAATAACTTTTTGTTTTATTTTTTTGCAAATTGATAAAGCTAAAACTCAACAATAAAGCCAATAGTTGGTACTACACTTGCTGCATCATTAGGAAGTATTATTGAAATAGCATTTGAGCCATTGGCGGAAAGTGGCTTTCCGTCTGTTGTTACTATTTGCTTCGTTATTTCATCTCTTTTAAATGTATAACGTGGAATTGCTGGATTTTTGAAGGCAAATGCATTAGTAACGTCCAGATAAATATCCAAAGTAAAGCCCTTTTTATTCCATTTTTTATCCAAACGGAAATCAAATTGGTTAAAACCACTCAAACGCTGCGAGTTTAATTGTGTAAAATCTTGCGTTCCTCTGCCTGTAAGCACATATTGGCTTTTTGCAAGTGCGTCATCACTCGTAAAAGGCGTATAAGGCGTGCCACCTGCAAAACGGTATTTTAAGCCCATTTCCCAGCCTTTTTTGAATTTTTTCCCTAAAATAAAAGAAACTAAATGCCTTGTATCCCACGCAGACGAAATAAGTTTGCCGTTAGTGCCTGCAAACTCACTTTTGAAAAACGTATAAGATGCCACAATAAACAAACCTTTTGATAATTTTTGTTGTGCAAAAAGTTCAAAACCATAAGTTTGCCCTTCTCCATTAGTTGTAACTGTTTCATTTCCAATGCTCCCAAAATCTCCGCCCTGATTAGCAAGTGAAATACCATTACGCACAGAAACAGCATAATTGCTATACTTCTTAAAAAATCCTTCTGCCGTAATGCGCAAACTTTGTGTTGGTAAAAACTCAAAACCTGCCACATAATGCGTAGAACCAGTATATTTACTGTTTTTATTTACTCTATTTCCTGTGTTATCTTCAAAACCAAGCACCGTGTAAGTAGGCAATTTGTAATATTTCCCAACAGAAATATTAGCCGTAATCCTATCTGAAATAGGATAAGACAAAGATAATCTTGGAGAAAGCGTACTTAATGGGTTCATTGCATCAGTCATATAATCATTCATATCTGTACGCAAGCCAAAAGAAGTGCCTAATTTGCCAAAAACCTTTGAAATTTGACCAAAAACACCATATCTTCCAAATTCTATGGCACTATTAAACTTTGCATTGATAGCA
Source organism: Raineyaceae bacterium (assembly GCA_043771315.1). GTDB lineage: Bacteria > Bacteroidota > Bacteroidia > Cytophagales > Thermonemataceae > JANYGM01. The sequence goes on along the minus strand of JAYVHJ010000392.1, from coordinate 5,030 downwards.
GGCGTAATTTGTGTTCCTGTATTATCAAAAAGTGGGTTTTGAATACGAATAAAGGCATTATTGTTATATTTGACAAATTGCGCCACCATTCCATAAGAAAATTTCCAACCGTTTACACTTTTATTTACATCTATACGCAATTTATTCTCAATTTCTTGTGATTGCAAACCCAAAGTACGTTTAGTTTCGTCAGCGTTTTGTGCATCTTCAAATTGGTCTAATTTATTATCAAACATATTTCTGCTAAGCGCAATACTCACAAAACCATTGTTTATCAAGTGTTTAACTGTTGCGCCTACTGTATAATTCCATTGATTGATAAAAGGCGTAGAACGCAACACATATTCTTTACTGGCACTTGTATTTCGTGGTACGCCAAACTTAAAATCATCAATAGCACCCACTCCAATTGCTGTGAGCGTGGTTTTTGCATTAAATTTATGTGTAACTTTATACTGAAAATCCCAATAATTAGGACGAATAGGCAAATCAATAGCAGTAAACAATAATTGCAAATAAGAACGCCTTGCAGAGGCTAAAAACGTGGTTTTCTTAGATTTTTTATTGATAGGACCTTCCAATGTTGCCGCTAATTCTGTACCACTCAAACGAATATTTGCTTGCAGACGCTCTGGGTTGCCATCTCGTTGCTTAAATTGCAAAACAGACGACAAAGTATTATCATATCTGCTATGAAAAGCACTAGAAGAAAGGCTTACATCTTCAATAAAATTCACATTCAAAATGCCCGCAGGACCTCCCGCAGAGCCTTGTGTCGCAAAATGATTGATAACAGGGATTTCTATGCCATCAAGGTAATAAACATTTTCGTTTGGTGCACCACCTCTAATAATAATATCATTTCTAAAACCTCCCCCACCTGTCGTGCCACCCACACCAGGGAGTGCTTGTATCACACGTGAGATGTCAAAATTTCCGCCAGGATTACTCTTAATCTCCTCACTAGAAAGACTTTGAATAGAAAGTGGCGTATCAATATTGGCTATTGCAACAGTCGTTTTTTTGCTTGTAACTTCTGCTGTTGCTAGTTCATTTTCGTTGTCAATGTCTTCCAACAGCTCAAAATTAAGGGTATTGGCGTTTCCAGCGTTTACGACAATATTATAACGAATTTGCTCCTTATAATTGAGAGAATTAACCTTGATATTGTAGCTACCTACAGGGATATTTTCCAGTTTAAAACTGCCTTGTTCATCACTTAAAGCACTTATTTCTGTTCCTTCTACAGAAACAGTGGCACTAATAATAATTTCTTGCGTATTTTTGTCTTTTACACTTCCAAAAATCTTTCCTGTACGGATATTTTTTTGGATTAAAACAGTATCTTTTGCTACTTTGGTTGTATCTTGCGCAAAAAGTACATTAGAAATGGTTAGTAAATTGAAAATAAAAAATAAAAAATAATTCATAAATTAAAAAATGTTAAAAATATTAAAACAAATGTAGAACATTTTTAACAAAGGATTGTTTATTTTTCTAATTATTTTCTGATTACTTTTTAGCAAAACCAAGCGCAGAAGCTACTAAAAATTCTTTATCTGTACTAAGATTAAAAACAACTTTATAAATGCCTGCTACTGCGGGTGTAAACTTTAAAACTGCCTTTCCGTCTGTATTTTGTGCCATTATTTTGCCTTCTTCGTTCATAATACGGATATTTATTTTCTCATTTGGCGGAAAACTACCAGACAAAACTACCACATAATTAGAGGTTTTGCTCAAAATAGACTTATATTCTGCATCTTCTGTGTTGCTATCTTTTTTAAGGCGCAAACGGTAAGATTTAGATAATTGATAGCCTTTTGGCAGGGTAGTAATGGCTGTTTGCTCGTGTTTTTTAAACTCTGAAAGTTCTTTTTGTTGTTCTGGTGTGAGGGTTTCTTGTGCCTGCAACTGTGTCGTTGAAAATGCTAAAAAAGTGGCAAAAGATAACTTTAAAAGTATATTTTTCATAGAAAATTGAATAGTAATTGTGAATTTTTAATTGTGAATGAATACAAAATGTTAGTAATCAGTTGATTATATCTCTTTTTAACATTACCAAAACATAAACTAATTATATAAAGCTACTTAAATGTATTTGAATAGGTGAAAATAAGAAATTTTTTTTAGAAAAACAATTTGTAATCTAACTTTTTTTTCCTAAATTTGTTCTGTTACTACAAAATATAGTAACAAAATCAAAATAATCTTTCTAATCCAAAACTAAAAAACAATGAAAACCAACACAAAAACATCAAGCAAATTGTCAAAAGGACTATTTTTAATGCTATTCTTGGGCTTTTTCTTTTGTATGAATTTTGATGCACAAGCACAAAAACCAAACATAAAAAATGGTGACAAACAAATTGGCAAAGACAAAGAAGGGCGTATGATTTATGAGGGCGCAAAAGGTGGAAAATATTACCTAACTGCCTCGGGTGCAAAGTCTTATGTAACTGATAGCAAACCAGATACAAAAAAAGATACAAAATCTGATGCTAAAAACAACGACAAACAAATTGGTAAAGACAAAGAAGGACGTATGATTTATGAAGGTCCACGTGGTGGAAAATACTACCTTACGCCATCAGGTGCTAAATCTTACGTAAAATAGTTAAGAAACTTTTCAAAAGTTAAGATTCAATAAAAAGCCACTCAAAAAGCGTCTAATTTGCTTTTGAGTGGCTTTTCTCTTAAAAATCATTAAAAATATTAAAAAATAATGTCAAAAAACATATCACACATCACACATCATATATCAAATATCATTTCAGTTGTTTTTCACCCTTTGCTGATGCCTACGGCACTTTTTTTGGTAGTTTGTTATGGTGCGCCTTACACATTGAGTTTTAGAAGTATGGATTTGAAATTTTTATTATTACAATCTTTTCTGATATTTTCGTTTATTTTTCCTGCGCTTTTTTTGTATGCTTTTTATAAGCTAAAAATCATTAAAAGCCTCACTATGAAGGAAAGACAAGAACGTCCTTTGCCGTTTGCGTTTATTACTTTGTGGTATTTGGGCATTACTTATTTGCTTTATCTGATTATGGAAAGGGCATTTTTGGACAAAAGGCTTATTGTAATGATGAGTAGCATTACTTTGTCTTTGGCTTTGATTACTATTATTAGTTTATTTTGGAAAATAAGTGCGCATAGTTGGGCAATAAGCGGTATTTTGGGCATTTTGATTGCTATTGTGGCACGTACTCACGACAGAGATTTAATGATTTGGTGTGTGCTTGTGAGTGTATTTGTAGGCGCAGTAATGAGCGCAAGAATGCAACTAGGCGCACATTCTCAAAAAGAGCTTTATGTAGGTGCTGGAGCTGGTTTTTTGGTGAATTTTGCGTGCATGTATTTTATTTGATACATTGCTTGTCGTTCCGTAAGTACGACTTACGGCTATGAATGTTAAATCCTTTCAGGATTTTTAATACAAATGAAAGAATTTGCAATTATGATTTACCAACTCATAATTCATAACTTATAACTTATAACTCATAACTATTATGACCATCAAAGACTTACAAGATAAAAAACTAATTATTTTTGAGTGCATTAGCGGTAGCAGGGCTTATGGCACAAATTTACCAAAATCTGATACAGATATTCGTGGCGTATTTGTTTTGCCTGAAAAAGATTTTTATAGTTTAAATTATATTCCGCAAGTGGCAGACACCACCAACGACACTGTTTACTATGAATTAAAGCGGTTTATAGAACTTTTGGCAGACAACAATCCAAATATATTGGAGCTGTTGAATGCACCAGAAGATTGTATTTTGCAAAAACACGAAATAATGAATATGATTTTGGCGGAGGATTTTTTGACCAAAAAATGTGAAAAAACCTTTGCTGGTTACGCCTATTCACAGATACACAAGGCACGAGGACTGAACAAAAAAATATTTAATCCTGTGGAACAAGATAGAAAAACTATTTTGCATTTTTGCCATATCACACAAGGAAATGGCTCTATGCCACTTTTGAGCTGGTTGGAGAAAAATCAGTTGTTGCAGGAAAATTGCGGACTTTCTGCAATACCGCATTTTAAGGATATTTATGCTCTTTTTTATGATGACAACCAAAATTACAAAGGAATATCTAAAAAAGAAGAAGCAAATGATGTTTTATTAAGTTCTATTCCAAAGGAACAAACGCCAAAAAATTACTTATACTTTAATAAAGAAGGTTATTCGTCTTATTGCAAATCTTACAAAGAATACTGGGATTGGGTAGAAAAACGCAACGCAGAACGCTACGAAAATACGCTTTCTCATGGCAAAAACTATGATTCTAAGAATTTGATGCATACTTTGCGCCTGCTGGATATGGCTGAAGAAATAGCCACACTAGGAAAAGTAATAGTAAGAAGACCAAATAGAGAATACCTGCTTAAAGTACGTTTAGGCGAGTTTTCTTATCAAGAACTTTTGGACGAAGCAGAAAAACGTATTGAAAATATGGAAAATCTTTATAAAAATTCTACCTTGCCAGAAGACGTAAACAAAGACAAAATAAATCAGTTACTTTTTGAAATGAGAAAAGTTTTTTATGGAAATTTAGAATAAAAATTATTCTATTTTGCAATAAACTAACATTTTTTCACTAATATTGTTTTCTATGTGTCTATGTGGTAGAAAAAATCAAAAATAAACCCTAAAACTTTCTATGAAAAATCTTCTTTTGCTTTCTTTTTTGCTTACTTTCTCTGCTTATTCTTGCCAAAAAACGCTTTCAAAAGAGCAATTAAGGCGTATTGCGCTAGAAAATGAAGTAATGGTACTTCACGACAGTATTATGGCAAAAGGTGGCAAAATGCAACAACTTGCTACAGAACTTAATGCATTTAAAGAAAATTCCAAAAAAGATAGCATTATCAAGAAAATTGATTCTCAAGTATTTGCGCTCACACAAGCAGATGATTTGATGATGGATTGGATGAAAAATTATCAAACACCTGCCAAAAGAGATACCAATAACATTACAAAAGAAATGAAGTATCTTTTGAATGAAAAAGTAAA
>JAYVHJ010000391.1:0-2846 GCA_043771315.1 Raineyaceae bacterium | reverse complement strand
GTGGTGGCGCAACAGGTGCGGCTACTTGTGTTGTAACAGGAATATCCTCAAGTGTCATTACTTGCTCACTGATAACTTCCGCTTTTGCTTCTACTTTCTCTATTTCGTCATAAGTTTTGTATTCAAATGCAAAAATAGTCAGCCCCAACGCTACCACAAGCCCACCTGTAAAAAACAAGTTACTAAGCGTTGATGTTTCTAGGCTAGGATTTTTTTTAACTTCCATATATTTATTATTTTAATTATGGTTGATTTTACTATTATGGTTACTAATAATTTAGTATTTTAATTTATATCAAAAATTGTACCAAAAAATATTTTTATTTGTATTCATTCACAATTAGGAACGGAAATAAAATAAATCACTTTTTTTATTTTACAATAATTTAATAATCAATGTTTAATATTCGTACTTCGTACCTCTGACTTCGTACTTTTTTTCTTACGTTCTATAAATTACATAAAACAATCCAACTCCCAAACCGCAACCCAATGTATTGGCTATGAGGTCGTTTATCTCAAAATTTCTTTCAGGAATGTAAGACTGCAAAACTTCTATCATTATTCCGTACAAAATACTCACTAAAAGTGCGTAGCGTACAGGTTTGAAATGAATGGTAGAATAGGTATTTTGTTTGGCAAACCCAATAGACATCAAACAAACAAGCACGGCAAAGACAACAAAATGCGCTACTTTATCAAATTTGAGTAGTTCTGTCAAACTAAATGTAATATCTGGCATTTGGTTTCCTGGCAAAAGTGTCAAGAAAAGTACAAATGTTGCCCAAATAATTGTTGGTAAATTATATTTCCAAAACAAAATTGTACAAGATTACTTACTGATTTTTTGTGTATAAGCTGCGCTATCCATTAGTTTTGCAAGTTCCTCTGGTTTGGTAATAGCTACTTTTACCATCCAAGCCTCACCGTAAGCATCTTTATTGACAGTTTCAGGTGTTGTTACAAGCTTTTTATTGATTTCAATTATTTTGCCAGAAATAGGCATAAAAAGGTCAGAAACAGTTTTTACGGCTTCTACCGTTCCAAAAATTTCACCCAAATCCAAATCTGCATTTAGGCAATCAATATCTACATAGACAATGTCGCCCAATTCTTTTTGTGCAAAATCAGTAATGCCAATATAGCAAACATCACCTTCAACTCGCACCCATTCGTGTTCTTCTGAATATTTTAGATTTTCAGGAAAATTCATATTATGTTGATAATTAAGTTATTATAAAATTTAGTTTATCATATTTTACTGATATGCACGCAATATAAGAGGATTTTTATAAAAAATCAAAAAAAAAGCTAAATCATTAAATTATTACAATTTTTATTCTGTATATTTGTAATGTAAAATTTTATCTAAATATCAAAATGAAAACAGAAAAAGCAGCCCAAAACACTACTACTGCGCTTCTTGCAACACACCAACTACGCCAAACTGATTGCCGTTTGGATATTTTGGAAGTGTTTTTGGAGAAAAAATTTGCGCTTTCTCATTCTGATTTGGAAAAAATGTTCAAAGAAAGTTATGATAGGGTTACAATGTACCGCACTCTAAAATCTTTTTTGGATAAAGGACTGATACATAAAGTTTTAGATGATGAAGGAACACCAAAATATGCCCTTTGTAGCACTACGCAATGTACCACGCACACACACGCACACGAACACGTACATTTTAAGTGTGAAACCTGCGGACAAACAAGTTGTTTAGATGATATAAAAGTGCCTTCTTTGGTGCTTCCCAAAGGTTTTCAACTCAAAGAAATGAATTTGTTGTTGCAAGGGATTTGCGCAAGTTGTCAAACAAATGAATTATGAATGAAAATCAAATAACTTAATAATCAAAGTTTTAAATTCGTACTTCGTACCTCTTAGCTCGTACTTAATAACTCTCACCTAAAAACATTATCCAAATGGCTTTTATTGATACTTTTAAGGATAAAGTAAAACAGAAAGTAAAAAATTTCTTCAAGATAAAACGCCGTAAAGATACCTTAAACAGATATGATACACGTTCAAAATCCCAATTAAGTTGGCAAAATTTTAAGGAAAATTTTAATGTTACTTATCTAAAATTTCAATTACGAAATTATTTTGGCTACAATTTGCGTGAAGCAAATGGCGTTTTGGTGCTTTTATTGATTATTTTTGGATTTGTGGCAATGCCTTTTGTGTATGATACAGAAATTTTCCATAAAAATATTGCTTTCAAAGACCGAAAAAATGATTTTTTGATGCTGGATAGTTTAGCAGAAATCATTGATAGTGAATTAGATAACATTAATAATCAAGAAAATAAAAAAGATAGTTTACTCACTAATCTTTTTGCTTTTAATCCAAATACACTCACACAAGAAGAATGGGAAGGCTTGGGCGTTTCTCAAAAACTTGCCAAACGTGTGAGCAATTATACCATAAAAGGTGGAAGATTCCGTAAGAAGGAAGACCTAAAAAAAATATATGGTTTTGCTGAAAATGGCATTTATGAGCAATTAGAGCCATATATTATCATAGAAAATACTTCAAAAGAATACAAAAAATATCCTAAGAAAGAATATGCCAAAAAAGATTATAAAAAATTTAATAAAGATAGTGCTTACAAGCCTTATGTAAAGAAAGAGTTTGTTGTTCAGCCTTTTGATTTGAATGTAGCGGACACCACAGAACTAAATTCTCTCAAAGGAATTGGTACAAAAACATCTTTACGTATCATCAAATACAGAGAATCATTAGGTGGGTTTTATGATTATGCACAGCTTTCAGAAGTTTTTGCATTGAGTGAAGAAGCCATTGCAGAAATAAAAAAATATGGAAAAATAGACGAAACTACTATC
>JAYVHJ010000390.1:0-2285 GCA_043771315.1 Raineyaceae bacterium | reverse complement strand
AAACCCCAGTAGTAGATGTGATACCACCTTTTTGAGAAAAACTACATTGTTTTGTCGCAAATAAAATCCCTGTACTAAAAGCATAATTATTAGCAAACTGAATATCAGTAATAATTCCTACAATCATTTTGGGTGTTTGTCCATCACTATCAAATTTTAGGGTTTGTGTTTTGGAGTCTGTACGGTTGAAAGCATACGCAAAACCACCCTTAAAACCTAGTTTGAAGTTCTTAAATTGCGCATAAGTGTTGCCTGCTGAAAAAATCAGTAAACAAAAAACAATCATCAATAATTTTTTGGATAAAAAAAACATATTTTTTTTGATTGATAATTTGACAAATTTAAGAAAATTTTTTTAAAAAAGACCTTCAAGGTTCTTAAAACCTTGAAGGTCTGATAATCAACAACTTGAATAAATTATAAAAATTATAATTTAATACCTATTTCAAAAGAGAACAAAGTGTTTTTTGAAGTAAAAGGTGTGTCGTAGTTTGTTTTACTGATAGTGTTGATAAAACCAGTTTGGAAATTAAGACCGCCAAACAAAATATTTTCACCAATAGTATATTCTAAGCCAGCAGAAGCTGTTACAGATATATCAACAGGGGTAAATCTATCCACCATTGTTTCTGTGACACCTGATTTGAAGCTGCTTTCTTTATTTTTCTTTCCTACAAGAATTTCAATTTGAGGACCTGCTTGTATGTAAACTTTAGCATTTGGGAAAACTTCACTTGTGAAAAGTTTTACTGTAAGCGGAATTTGGAGATATTGAAGTCCCCAAAATTCTGAACCTTTTCCAACACCAACTCCACCACTAGGTTGTACCGTAAATTTTGATTGTTTTGTGGCATAAAGAATACCTGTACTAAAAGCGTATTTTTCAGCAAATTGAATATCTGCAATACCACCAATAATAATACGAGCAGAGCTTCCATCACTACCAAAATCTAATCCAGTAGTTTTTGTGTCCACACGGTTTGAGGCAACGCCTAAGGCTACTTTGAAACCTAACGTAAATTGTGCATAAGTAGTTGTGGCTGTTAGCAAGAAAAACGCCAAGATAAATAAATTTTTTCTCATAAATAATTAAATTTTTAGTTTAAATAAAAAATATCATTAACAATAATGTTAGACAAAAGTAATATATTTTCTACAATTATCAAAATTTTATTTTTCCAATAAAACTAATTTTATAAATTTACTGTTAATTGATAAAAAATTTATTTTGTTTGATTTTGTTTGAGTGCCTTGATTTGTGCTTCTAGTTTTTCAATTTTCTTGTCTTTTTGTGCATTTTCTTTGCGTAAACCTACAAGTTCGTTGATAGTGGCAGCAGTCGTAACGTGATTATGGTCGTCTAGTTGGGTGTCACTAGCAAGGGCTAGTGTGAAATCTGTTCCAAGCAAACTAATCCAATTTATTGTAAAATAATCTGCTATTTTCTGGATTGTTTCCATACTGGGTTCTACGTTTCCTTTCTCGTAGTTGCCCACAATACTTTTCTTTTTACCCACAATATCTGCAAGGTGATGCTGTGTAAGTCCTTGTCTTTTGCGTAGATATTTGAGGTTGGTACTAAAATAATTGTTCATAATAAGTATAATAAAATTGAAGTGGTTCTTTTAAATATCTAAAAAAGTGAAAAATAATTTGGATAATACGGTTTTTTCCAATAGATTTGGACTTGTATTAGTATTAAATGAATATTTGACTACTTTACTTCTAAAGAAGTATGCAATTTACAAAAAGTAATGCAAATAAAAAATAAAAAAGTTTATAAAATACTATTTTTTGATTAAAAATTTTCTTTATGCCCTTCACCTACTCTTATTCGCCCAAAGATGAGTACCAAAAAACCAACTACAAAAGAAACAAATCTTTCTACTGATATTCAAACTGATTATGTTATTTGGTTACGTGACAACCTAAAAAGTGGCGACCAGAAAATTATTGCTGAAATGCTTTCTCTTCAATACGTGTATGTGAAGCAGATTCTAGGTGGAAATAAGAAAAAAACTATTAAAAGTACAAAAGCTGTTCAGGTCATTCAGATAGCAGAAAAACTGATTTTGGAGCGTATTCAGAGCCAACTAGAAGAAAATCAACAAATAATGGACGGCATAAAAAATAGAATAAAACCAAACCTAAAAATAACTAACTTGTAAAAACTTAAATTTATTTCAATCTAACAAAAAATGATGTAAACTAATTTAAATACTCGTTGAATAAAATTTTGAAAAAGCAGGTCTGTAGATTTTATTTATTCATAAGAAATATATTTG
>JAYVHJ010000389.1:0-1647 GCA_043771315.1 Raineyaceae bacterium | reverse complement strand
GCGCACTTTCTGACCTTGAAAGGATTACTAAAATGGCTTATGCAATGGTTACGGTTTATGGAATGAATGAAAAATTAGGTAATATTTCTTTTTATGATTCTAAGCCACAAACTGAATTCCAAATGAATAAACCTTATTCTGAAGCAACAGCGCAAATAATTGATGAAGAAGTACAGAAAATCATTGCTGAAGCATATATACGTGTCAAAATTTTGCTTCAAGGTAAGAAAAATGAGCTAGAAATATTAGCAAAGGCACTTTTGGAACGTGAGGTTATTTTTCAGTCAGATTTGGAAAACCTTATTGGAAAACGTCCTTTTGAAAAGGAAACCAATTATCAAGCCTATACCAATCATCATAACAATAATCCAGATGTGAAAACTGATGAGGCAGTAGTAAGTGATGTAGTTGATGAAAACGAAAAAGATATTTAAACTATTTCAAATAAAAAAATCCGTAATTTGATAAATTACGGATTTTTTTTTGTTTAGTTTATCAACTCAAAGAGTGTTTTTATAAGGTAAAAACCTACTTTCATAAAAAATGCTAGTAATTGTGCCATTATTTTTCTAAGTTTGAGTATTACTTAATCTATTCCAACCAAAAAAATTAAAGAAAATGAAAAAAATCAAAAACTTCGTTCTTATTTGTATGAGCTTATTTTGCTTTACAAGTTGTATCAATTCAGAGTTTGTAGGTGTAGAAACAGCCCTGCTTGCAGATGACAAAAGTATGGAAGGAACTTGGGTAAGTGCGCCAAAAGAAGGTGAAAAAGATGAGTTTGGTATGATTCCTGCCAAAATAACCATCAGCAAAGGCGCAAAAAAAGGTGAATATTTTGCAGAAATTTTATCTAAACCAAATGAAGGAGAAACTGCAACACTAAGCCCAAAAATACCTGTTTTCTTTGGAAAAGTAAATAACACAACTTTCTTTTCTATGAAAGGTAAAGCTAATAAGCAAGACAAAAAAGACAATAAGAAAGACAAAAAAGACAAAGATTTTATGTTTTTCAATGGTGCATATAAAGTTACAGGAAATACGCTTACTTTCCAACTAATGATGGAAAAAGAAGCCGTTACAAACAAGAAAGCAACTGGAAATATTGGTGACCCAAAACCTACAAAATTTGCTACGGCAAAAGAAGTACAGGCATTTGTAAAGAAAAACATAAGTTCTGCTGACTATCTTTCAGAAAACTTTACTTACAAAAAAGAGTAATTTCTTAATTGCATAATTTAAAGAAGACTTCGTTTGAAACGAAGTCTTCTTTTTTGTTTTGTCTGAATTTTAATTTGTCAAAATCAAAGTTTTTTCGTACTTTTGCGCAATAATTCATAAAGCGTTGTGAGTCTTAGCAGCTAATTATTTTCTTCACTTCACAACGTAATAGACTGATTACTAAATTATTGTATTCATTCACAATTTCTAATTTCTAATTCACAATTATTTCATAATGTTAGCAATAAATAATCTTTCTTTTCATTTTGGCGGTCGTACTTTGTATGATGAAGCTAGTTTACATATCAAACCAAAAGACCGTATTGGACTTGTGGGTGCAAACGGCACAGGAAAATCTACGCTTTTACGCATCATTACGGGCGAGTATTTGCCTGATGGCGGAACGGTCAGCAAGGCAAATGATTG
>JAYVHJ010000388.1:0-5808 GCA_043771315.1 Raineyaceae bacterium | reverse complement strand
TTTAAAGATTGCAAAGAACTTGTTTTTGAAATTGACAAAGTTTTAAAAGATGATGCGCCCGTTTTGAGCAATCAGGGGCGTATGATAAAAGAAAGCAACGACCAAGAGCTTGATGACCTGCACAACCTTCTTAATACTTCTAAAGAATATCTAGAAACGGTGCTTGAACGAGAGATAGCCAACACAGGAATAAACTCACTCAAAATCCAATACAACAGAGTTCACGGCTACTACATAGAAGTTTCCAATGCTAATAAAAACAAAGTCCCTACTGACTGGATACGCCGCCAAACCCTCACAGGTGCGGAGCGTTACATCACAGAAGAGCTGAAGATTTATGAAGAAAAGATACTCACAGCAGAAGACCAGATAAATGTTATAGAACAACGTCTTTATAATGTTTTGGTGGAAAGGTGCGCACAATTTGTTGCCCCTATCCAACATAATGCCCGCCTGATTGCAACAATAGATTGTCTGCTTTGCTTTGCACAAATTGCCCTTAAAAACTCGTATGTCCGCCCCGTTATCCTAGAAGATAACAAAATTAATATAAAAGATGGCAGACACCCAGTTATAGAGCGTCAATTACCAATAGGAGAGCCTTATATTCCTAATGATACTTACCTTGACAATGCTACACAGCAGATAATTATTGTTACAGGTCCTAATATGGCTGGAAAATCTGCCCTATTACGACAAGTTGCGCTAATTACTTTGATGGCGCAGATGGGTAGTTTTGTGCCAGCCACCCACGCAGAGATAGGACTTGTAGATAAAGTCTTTACTCGTGTAGGTGCATCTGATAATCTTTCCAAAGGTGAAAGTACATTTATGGTTGAAATGATGGAAACCGCCAGTATTATGAATAATATCAGCGCAAAAAGCCTTATTTTGATGGACGAAATAGGACGAGGAACAAGTACTTATGATGGTATTTCTATTGCGTGGAGCATTTTGGAGTATTTACATAATCACCCCTATGCCAAAGCTAAGACACTCTTTGCTACACACTACCACGAGCTAAATGAACTAACCCACGACTTTGAGCGCATCAAAAACTTTAATGTTTCTGTAAAAGATGTCAATAATAAAATAGTGTTTATGCGCAAATTAAAGGCTGGAGGGAGCGAACATAGCTTTGGTATTCACGTAGCACAAATGGCAGGTATGCCCAAAGAGATTGTAGCTCGTGCCAATGAGATATTAGCCAGCCTTGAAAGCTCAAAATCTCACGAAGAACATACAGAAAAGCTCAAAAATATGCCAAAAAATGAAGAAAAACTCTTTCAAATGAAGATGTTTGATGCCTACAATCCTAATTTTGAGAAGTTAAAAGAGATATTACAAAGTATTGACCTTAATATTACAACGCCAATGGAGGCTATGATGAAGTTAAGTGAAATGAAAAAAGTGTTAGACAAGTAATCCTAAATTACTATTTCAATTTTTATTTATAAAAATAATGATTATCTTTTGTTTTGTATTAATTATTACTTACATTTAGCCATTGTTTATATTTTCATAAACAACTATTTAATTATCTTCTACCCTAATCTTTAACTTTTTATGGCAAAACAAACCAAAGGACGTGTAGCAATTCCTAGAAACATAGAGGAAAATCTACAACTTGCAAGTAAAGTTTACGAAAAGCACCAAAAAGATGGCGCAAGCTCCCTATTGAACAATCTTGATGATATGGATTGGGACAAAATGGGTCCTAACATTGCTTTATGTTTGCAAAAACATTTAGAAGCGGAAGAGTTAAAACGCAAAACAGAAGAAGCCTACCGTGCAAGGGACTTATATCTTCCAGATTTGAATGAATTATTGCGTGCCAGCAAGGGACTTCTAAAAGGAGTTTACAGTAAAAATCCTAAAAAGCTAGGAGAATGGGGCTTCAGCGTAGATGATTCTCCAAAAGTAAAAAAAGATAAATAATTATCTTTCAAAATTATCTATTTATAGATAAAGAAAATAGTCGTAAGCATAGCTTACGACTATTTTTGTTTAAGATTAAATTTTGTATGTAATAACGGCTAGAAGCCGTTTTATAGTCGTTACTTGGCTAGAGCCAAGCGACAGTAAAAAAATAACAAACAATGTATTTTGCTTCACACTTCACATCTCACACTTCACACATCAAAATCATCTTTTGCCAATCATTTCTTTTAATTCTATGATTTCGTCACGGTAGCGTGCCGCTTCTACAAAATTAAGCTCCTTAGCGGCTTTTTCCATTGACTTTTGTGTTTGTTTTACGAGCTTTTCTAACTCTGATTTGTCCATTGTAGCTACAATAGGGTCAGTAATTAGTGTTTCTTTTAAAGATTCTGCATAATAGTTTTTGGCTGATATGCTTGCATCTGCAATACCTGTTTGTTCCATTATAGCCTCTTTTGATTTGAGGATAGTTTTTGGAGTAATATTGTGAACTGCGTTGTAATCCGTTTGAACTTTTCTACGTCTATTCGTTTCTGATATAGCACGTTCCATAGAACCTGTTATTTTGTCGGCATACATAATTACTTTACCCTCTTGATTACGTGCTGCACGCCCAATAGTTTGTATTAAAGAACGCTCATCTCTTAAAAATCCCTCCTTATCTGCGTCCATAATAGCAACGAGTGCTACTTCTGGCAAGTCTAAACCTTCTCTAAGTAGGTTTACACCTACTAAAACATCAAAAACACCTAATCTAAGCTCTCTAAGTATCTCTACACGCTCCAAAGTCTTTACTTCAGAATGGATATAGCGACCTTTTACGCCCATTTTATCTAAGTATTTAGACAATTCTTCTGCCATACGCTTGGTAAGTGTTGTTACAAGCACCCTTGCACCTCGTTTGATAGTGTTATCTATCTCTTCTAGTAGGTTATCTATTTGATTTACAGTAGGTCTTATAAATATTTCTGGGTCTAATAAACCTGTTGGGCGGATAACTTGTTCAACTATTACGCCTTGTGAAAGTTCTAACTCATATTTTTGAGGAGTTGCGCTGACGTATATTCCTTGAGGTATCAATGTTTCAAATTCCTCAAACTTTAAAGGACGGTTATCTAAGGCAGACGGTAAGCGAAAGCCATATTCTATTAAGTTTGTCTTGCGTGCCAAATCTCCACCGTACATAGCTTTTATTTGTGGCATTGTTACGTGGCTTTCATCAGCAATAAACAAAAAATCTTTTGGAAAATAATCTATTAAACAAAAAGGGCGTTGTCCTGCACTGCGCCTATCAAAGTATTTAGAATAATTTTCTATTCCAGAACAGTAGCCCAATTCTCTCATCATCTCCAAATCAAACTCTGTACGCTCCAAAATACGTTTAGCCTCTTCCTCTCTTCCCTCCCGCTCAAAGTATTTTACTTGTTTTACTAGGTCGTCTTGTATTTCATTCATAGCTTGATGTAATACTTCTTGCCCTGTTACAAACAAATTAGCAGGAAATATAGCTACTTCTTTCTCATCAGCTTGTTTTTTGCCAGAACTTGGGTCTATGCGCTGAATACTTTCTATTTCATCTCCAAAAAATAAAAAACGGTAGGCAAAATCTGCATAAGCAACAAAAATATCTACTGTATCACCTTTAACACGAAAGTTTCCACGCTCAAATTCTCCTTCTGTACGGCTATATAATATGTTTACGAGGGCATATAAAAATTGATTCCTTGGGACTACTTGACCTATTTTTAGGTGTATGACATTTTTACCAAACTCTTCTGGGTTTCCTATTCCGTATATGCAAGATACAGAAGCAACTACTATTACATCTCTGCGCCCTGAAAGTAATGAAGAAGTAGCTCGTAAACGTAATTTTTCTATTTCATCATTGATAGCTAAATCTTTTTCTATATATGTGCCAGTACTTGGCATAAATGCCTCTGGTTGGTAGTAATCATAGTAAGATATAAAGTATTCAACGGCATTATCAGGGAAAAATTGCTTAAATTCTCCATATAATTGGGCGGCAAGTGTTTTGTTATGGCTCAATACAAGTGTTGGACGTTGCACTTGTTGTATAACATTGGCAATAGTAAAAGTTTTTCCAGAGCCAGTTACACCTAAAAGTGTTTGAGATTGTTCTCCATCTTGCAAACCTTTTACAAGTTTTTCAATGGCAAGAGGTTGGTCACCAGTGGGAACATATTGGGAGGTAAGATTAAACATTTTATTGTATAATATTAAATGTTATTTAGGTAATTATATTTAGTATTTGCTAAATACTAAATGTTTTTTAGTGTTGTACACATAAACATTGCCAATGTTTATGTGTACATTACCAATGTTTACGTGTACATTGTCAATGTTTGCGTGTACATTGCTAATGTTTGCGTGTACATTGCCAATGTTTGTGTGTACATTGCCAATGTTTACGTGTACATTGCCAATGTTTATTATTTACTATAGGTTTTTTAAGCGTGCAAGCAAGAGTAAACCTGCCATACTAATACTATCTGTTATTTTTCCCTGCATTACCATTGCAATAGCATCAGTAAGAAGTATTTTTTTGATAATTATCTTTTCTGTTTCTTCAAATTCTGGTTCGTATTGCTGCAAATCTTCCGCTAAATATACAAAACCTTCTTCATCAGTTACAGAGTTAGATGTGTGAATGCGTAATATTTGTGTCCATTTGTGGGCTACTAAACCTGTTTCTTCTTTGAGTTCTCGTTTTGCGGACACTAATAAATCTTCATTGAGGCTTCCCCCTCCCATAGGTATCTCCCACGAATATTCATTGAGAGGATAGCGGTATTGTCCCACAAGCCACGTATAATTATCTTTGTCTAGTGGGATAATACCTATTGCCTTGTTCTTAAAATGTACCGTTCCATAAATGCCATTGTTACCCGCAGGGTTTAGTACGGCATCTTCTTTGACAGAAATCCAAGGATTATCATAAATATTGACACTATTTAGTATTTTCCAAGGATTATTTAAGTGTGAAGTATCCATTTTAAGTTATGAGTTGTGAATTATGAGTTATGAGTTGCTGTCGTGTTATTGTTTTAGCTAACTATTTTTTCTTTCATTAGTAAATAAATAGCCGCAAACATCAGTAAATTAATAATAGTCAAGATAAAAAATCCTACCCAGCTAGCAGGCGACAAAAAAGCAATAGGAATACGTTTATTAGCCTCTTGTGCAACAAAGTTTTTTAGCGTTTCTGGGCTAGCGTTTGCACCTAAAACGGTTTGAGCAGTAGCAAATATTTCTGTAAAGTTAATTTTAGAAGAGAATTTTCTAAAGATGCCTTTAAAAACGAAAGACATACCTTGCAATTTTTCCAAATAATTAGGTAAAGTTTGGGCTATTACTTCTGTTAGCTTGCCTTCTGCAATCATAGCAGAGGTTTTAGGGTTTTTAGCCATAAAATCAAATAATTTATTCGTAAAATATACAAACAAAAACTCCTTAGAACGACTTACAACGTGAAATAAAGCAGCTTTAAGGGCGTGTTTTTGTCCAAAAACGTAGAATAAAAAAGGGAAAATCAGCAATAAAAAAACAGGAACTACATATCCTAAAATGTTAGTGAGCAAATTTGTACTGTTATTTCGCCACGCATCAAGGTCGTTGTAAGTCATAATAAAGATAGCTATGTTCAAACACAAGCCAAAGACTACAAAAAAGATAAGTCTCCAAGTCGCTGTAAAAAAAGCACTGCTTGCCATCTTAAAAACGCTAGTTGCAGAGATATTAGGGCTGGTATTTGTGTTGTTTTCTGTTTGAAGAGGTTTGTTTTCTTGAGTTTCCATTGTGTTATGGGTGAGTTAAAGGTTTTATTGTCGTTCCCCACGTTCCACGTGG
>JAYVHJ010000387.1:0-14264 GCA_043771315.1 Raineyaceae bacterium | reverse complement strand
TTTAGAGAATATTTGGCAAGATTATAAAAATATTTTCAACTTTTTTCCCCAAAATTAACTTAATAAAACAAAAAATACGTATTTTACGGAAAAATTTGTGTAGTTTTGT
Source organism: Raineyaceae bacterium (assembly GCA_043771315.1). Taxonomy (GTDB): domain Bacteria; phylum Bacteroidota; class Bacteroidia; order Cytophagales; family Thermonemataceae; genus JANYGM01. The sequence goes on along the minus strand of JAYVHJ010000387.1, from coordinate 14,155 downwards.
TAAAAATAATGCTTTAAAAAGCCTTAAAGCCACAATAGTAACCCATAAAAATCTTTTAAGATAGTTAAATGCAAGACGAGGATATACCTAAAAAACTAATTCTTTATATAGATGACGAGCCTAAAAACCTCGTTAGCTTCAAATCCGTGTTTAGAAGGCATTATGACATCTATCTTGCCACCTCCGCTATGGAAGGTAGCGTTATTATGGAGCAAAATCCTATTCAATTGGTCATTACAGACCAACGTATGCCCAAAGTTACAGGAGTGGAGTTTTTGGAGAAGATTGCAGGGCAATATCCTGATGTAATGCGTATTATTCTTACAGGTTATTCTGATATGGAAGCTATTGTGGCGGCTATCAACAAGGGAAGGGTGCATCAATACATCACAAAACCTTGGAAAAGTGAGGATTTGAAGGTGAGTATTGATAGTGCGCTGGAAATAAATAGGCTAAAAACACAAAACCGTAGCCTTATGGACGAACTCCAAAAGACAAATTATGAGCTTGACCGTTTTGTTTATAGTGCCGCCCACGACCTGCGTTCGCCTATTGCGACACTTTTGGGGCTTATTAATCTTAGCAAAACAGAAAATAATTTAGAGAGAATACAAGATTATCTTAATCTCCAAGAAATTACGGTAAAAAGGCTAGATGAATTTATACAAGATATTGTAAATTATTCTAGTAATATGCGTTTGGAGGTAGAAAAAAACGAAATTGATTTTAGAGAGATGACTCAAAAAGTGCTAAATAGCTTTAGTTTTTATAAAAATGCTGATAAAGTCAAACAAAGTTTTGATATTATCCAAGAAGGAACGTTTATTTGTGATAGAAAGCGTTTAGAAGTGGTTTTTAGTAATCTTATTGGTAATGCTTTGCGTTACTCTCGTGATTATGAAACGTCTTACCTTAAAATTTCTATTAAAGCAGATAGCCAACAAGCTATTATTCAGTTTGCAGACAATGGAGAAGGTATTGAGGCAGAACATATTGAGAAAATATTTAATATGTTTTATAGGGCAAACTCCAAAGCAGGTGTAGGTTCTGGATTAGGGCTATTTATTGCCCGTGAAATTGCCCAAAAATTAGGCGGAAATGTAGGTGTACAATCAGAATATAGTGTTGGTTCTGTCTTTACTATAATAATTCCTAACTTCCTGACAATTTAAAAATACAAAAAACGTGTTAGAAATCAATCTAACACGTTTTTTATATTCAAAATTTTCGTACTTCGTATTTTAAACCTCGTACCTAAAATTTAGTATCTATAAGCATCATTTTTGAAAGGACCTACTTTTGCAACGCCAATATATTCAGCTTGGTCTGAAGTAAGTACATCTATTTCTGCACCAACTTTTGCAAGGTGAAGATATGCTACTTTTTCGTCTAAGTGCTTAGGAAGCACATAAACTTGATTTTCGTATTTGCCTGGGTTCATCCAAAGTTCCATTTGTGCAAGCACTTGGTTAGTGAATGAGCTAGACATTACAAAAGATGGGTGTCCAGTTCCACAACCAAGATTTACCAAACGACCTTCCGCCAAAACTATAATATCTTTACCATCAATAGTATATCTATCTACTTGAGGTTTGATAATGTCTTTTGATGCGCCATAGTTTTTGTTCAACCAAGCCATATCAATTTCAGTATCAAAGTGTCCAATGTTACACAAAATAGCATTATGACGCATTGCTCTAAAATGTTTTTCAACTACAATGTGCATATTTCCAGTTGCCGTAACAATAATATCAGCCAAAGGAATAGCTGTATCCATTTTAAGCACTTGATAGCCGTCCATTGCCGCTTGTAATGCACAAATTGGGTCAATTTCAGTAACAATTACACGCACACCTTGAGAACTCAAAGACTGCGCAGAACCTTTTCCAACATCACCATAACCAGCCACAACAGCCACTTTACCAGCCATCATAATATCAGTAGCTCTACGGATAGCATCTACCAAAGACTCACGACAACCGTATTTGTTATCAAATTTAGATTTTGTTACAGAATCATTAATGTTAATAGCAGGAAGAGGTAATTTGCCATTTTTCATACGCTCATACAAACGGTGAACGCCTGTTGTTGTTTCTTCAGAAATACCTTTGATTTCAGCAACAAGTGCAGGAAAACGGTCAAGCACCATATTTGTAAGGTCACCACCGTCATCAAGAATCATATTTAGAGGTTTTGCACCTTCAAAAGCGTACAAAGTTTGTTCAATACACCAATCAAATTCTTCTTCATTCATACCTTTCCAAGCAAAAACAGGAATACCTGCTGCTGCAATAGCTGCTGCTGCGTGGTCTTGAGTAGAGAAAATGTTGCAAGATGACCAAGAAACCTCTGCACCAAGTGCAACAAGCGTTTCTATAAGTACCGCCGTTTGGATAGTCATGTGCAAACAACCTGCAATACGAGTATCTTTAAGTGGTTTTACCAAGCCAAATTCTGCACGAAGTGCCATAAGACCAGGCATTTCAGCTTCTGCAAGAGAGATTTCTTTGCGTCCCCATTCTGCTAGGGCAATATCTTTTACTTTATAAGCGAGTTTTGCGGTTGTATCAGCCATTTTTTTAAGTTTTATTAAATTCTTATTTTTAAATAATACGTTCTAAATTTTGGTGCAAAGGTAAAAAAAAAACAAATACGGAACAAATTTTTATCAGAATTTGTAGTGGTTTTGTATTTTACACGTCTTATTTCTATTGAAATTTACCAAAATTAGGTTTAAAACTATGAAAAATGTATTTTTGTTTTCGTTTTTGTTACTAATTTTTTCTTATAATATTTTTAATAATGTTCTTTTTGCACAAAAGAAAGATTGTCCTGTCAATATAAAAGTTGATGTTGATTTGAAAGCGAATGATACACGCATTATGAGGGGCGTAGTTGTAGGAACAACTGCCAAAACGACCAAAATTTCTGCTACTTTTGGAAAGGAATATGTAGAAGTTTCTTTACCAAAAAATGGTAAAAATGTGCTTTTACGCATAGAAAACTCACATTGTGAAGGTTATTGCAAACGTGATAGACGTGTGCGTCAACTTACCAAACGAGATGCAAATTTGCTTGCCAATATCATTAAAAAGCAAGAAGCATCTATTTTTAAACAAATAGATGCTTGTAATTAAGCGAAAGTGATGAATTAGAAATTGTATTCAACTTACAACTCAAAATTCATAACTCAAAATTATTTAACGGTCATTTACACCATTTTTTTCAAGCAAACCTTCTCTAGTTACGAGTGTGCCTACTTGCTCACCTTGCATAATTTTGCTAAGATTACCTATTTTGTTAATGTCAAAAACAATAATAGGCAAATTATTTTCTCTGCAAAGTGTGAAGGCAGTCATATCCATCACATTAAGATTTTTTTCATAGACTTCATCAAAGGAAACATGTGTATAACGCACTGCATTAGCATCTTTGTTGGGGTCTGCTGTATAAATACCATCAACTTTTGTACCTTTCAAAACTACATCAGCCTCAATTTCAATAGCTCTTAGACTTGCCGCAGAATCTGTGGTAAAATATGGATTTCCTGTGCCTGCCGCCAAAATAACTACTCTACCTTTCTCCAGATGACGAATAGCACGCCTACGAATAAACGGCTCACAAACTTGTTCCATTTTGAGCGCAGACATCAAACGAGTAAAACACCCTTGTTTTTCTATGGCGTTTTGCATTGCCATACCATTGATAACAGTTGCCAACATTCCCATATAATCCCCTTGTACCTTATCTATGCCAGATTTGTCAGCTTCAGAACCTCTATAAATATTGCCACCACCAACTACAACTGCTACTTGTATGCCAAGTTTTACTACCTCACTAATTTCGTGAGCGTATTGTTCTAGTTTTTGAGGGTTAATTACGTATTCCTGACGGTCTCCAGCGAGTGCTTCTCCGCTAAGTTTGAGTAAGATGCGTTTATATTTCATAGATTTTTTTAGATTTTTTGGAGATTGGAAGATACTGTACATTTTTTTGCAAAGGTAGTATTTTTTTAAGATTTTTTGTGAGATTTTGGAATAAAATAGAAAAAAACAAAGAAAAATCACACTATATTTGCAACATTGTTGAACTTTTATTATATTTGCAACATTGTTTAATAAAGCAACTCAAAAATTTATTATCTCCACACAAAAGATGAAAGCACAAACAATTTCCGAAAATATTGCAAAAGATGTTTCTTCTAATATTTCTGAAAATACCAATAAATTTGGGTTGGTGTTGCCGTTTTTGTGTGCTATTCATTGCATTGCTTTGCCCTTTTTGGTCAGTTTATTGCCATTTTTGGGACAAAGTTTCTTCTCGTCTGAAATTTTTGAATGGTTAATGTTGCTCACTGGGGCGTGTACGTCTGCGTATTTGCTCACACGTGACAGGCGTATACACAAACATTTTTCTCCAATAATATTAGCTTTGCTAGGTTTTGGTGTGCTTAGTTTGGGGCATATTTTCCACGAAGTTAGTTATATAGAATTTATTTCTATTGGTGTGGGTTGCACTAGCCTACTTTTTGCCTATATTCTTAACTGGAATTTCATCAAAAAAATGAAAAATTGTATTTGTTAGCACTCCCTGAAAATAAGACAGGCTAATAAAATGCCTGTAAATAAATTTGACAAAATTATACTAAAAATCCTAAATTAAATAAGGTTATACAATCATAAAATAATTTTTTCTATTGGAAATAAAAAACAATAGAAGAAATTATTTTGTTTAATTGCTATCTTTGCACTCCTAAAAACACTATTTTATTTCTCAATGCAATTATTAGACGGAAAGTACCTTTCAACCCAAATCAAAAATGAACTTTTTTTGGAAGTAGAAAAAATCAAAGCAAAAAATGGCAAAATACCCCATTTGGTAGCTATTTTGGTAGGGCACGACGGTGCAAGTGAAACGTATGTTGCAAGCAAAATAAAGGCTTGTGGAGAAGTTGGTTTCCGTTCCACGCTTATACGTGAACCTGCGACTATTTCAGAAGGAAAACTGCTCCAAATCATTCAAAACCTCAATAATGATGTTGATGTTGATGGTTTTATTGTACAATTTCCGCTACCAAAACATATTTCTGATAATATTATCATACAAGCTATTGCTCCAGAAAAAGATGTTGATGGCTTTCACCCAATCAATGTTGGACGTGTCGTAAAAGGTTTACCTGCCTATATTTCTGCCACACCTTTTGGTATTTTGCAGATGTTGGGGCGTTATGATATTCAAACTGCAGGCAAACATTGTGTTGTTTTGGGACGTAGTCAGATTGTAGGAACGCCAATGGCTATTTTGATGGGACAAAAACAAAAAATAGGAAATTGTACTGTTACAATGTGCCACAGTCAGACTGAAAATATTGCATTTTTCACTAAAAATGCAGATATTATCATTGCTGCTATTGGTATTCCAGAATTTCTTACTGCTGATATGGTAAAAGATGGGGCTATTGTGATAGATGTAGGCATTACACGTGTGGAAGATTTGACTAAAAAAAGTGGCTACAAACTCAAAGGAGATGTTAAGTTTGATGAAGTGTCACAAAAAGCAAGCTACATCACACCTGTTCCTGGTGGCGTAGGATTGATGACCGTTTGCGCTTTGATGCAAAATACACTTACAGCAGCAAAAAAAGGCATTTATTCAGATGAACTGATGCTACAATTAGCAAGAAGTTTTTAGAAGTACGAAGTTTGAATCATAACTAAAAAATCTCCTTAAATCTTAATTTAAGGAGATTTTTTTATTTGAATATCATAATATTAAATTTTCGTACTTCGTCCTTCAAACCTCGTACTTCTTTATTTCGTGGTTAAATCATAACAACCCCAACTAGATATTTGATTACCTGTTTTTGGATCTGTTGAGTATGGATTTTCTGCATCACCTTCAATAAAACTAATATTGGTGTGGTCTGCAGTCATTCCTTCAAACACAATAGCAAAGAAAATCATTTCTCCATACTCCAAGTTGTCTTTATAGGGGTCTACCTCAATTCCAAAGATGTTTTTAGCTGCAAATACTTTCTTTGTTTTATTATCAATGGCTTTAAAACCCTCTTTATCTCCTGGAGGAGGAGTATAAACATTAGAACCAGCAACAAGTTCAATATTATGAAATTGTAAATAAACAATAGCATTATTGTCTGCGGTGTATTGGATTCTGTCTATAAAAAGCCCATTTCCTCTATCGTCACATTGTTTACAAAACTCTACTTCACTTACTATTTTCTGTGTTTTTAAAAAGTCATTTAAACTACTGTTTCCTTCAGCAACGCCTGCTTTATATATTACAGTTTTCTTAAAAGTATAAACGAGTTTTTTAGTTTCCTTGTTTCTTATTCCTTCTGGACTACTTTCTGTTTTGCCATCACGCAAACCACTTTTTATTTCAATTTTTTCATCCATTCTAAGTTGTCTTGGGTCAAAATCCTCTGCAATGCCTGTGTAAGGTTTATCATCTTTGGTAAATTTCTCACTAATTTTAATGCCTTTTTCATAGGTAGAAATTCCTACAACGCCATTTTCATAATAGATTTTGAAATCTCCAAAGCGGCGGTTTTTAGTGTAATTTCCTTCTTCTTTAAGCCTTTCTGTTACTTTACCATCTTTTTTAGAACTGCAAAATTTCTTGTATTTGCCATTGAAAAAATTAGAATAAGTATTGGCATTAGCAGTTTGATAGCCTTCCGCTTCTATGCGTGTGGTGTTTGTTTTGTTGAAATAAGAAATTTTTATTTTTCTAAAAGCAGCATCACTTGAAAGATACTCAATACGTCTATCTACGTGGATAGAGTCATAAAAATCTGCAGATTTGATAGCCCCTTTTTCGTAAGTTTCTGTGGTTTCTAGGTTACCAAAAACATAGTTATTGTTTTTGCCATCTTTCAAACCAGCAGAATAATTACCAGAAAAGATAAGTTCTTTGTTTCCTTTGCCTTCATCATCATTATAAAGTTCTAGTTTGCCGTGCAAAAGTTCTCCTTTAAAAGAGCCTTTTGATTCTTTAACATCACCATTCAAAAACCATCTGTAGGTTTTACTTGGCTCTGCTTTTACATCAGTACAATTAGTGCAAACTTCCGCTTCACCTTTATAGTCTTCTGTTTTGATAGTTACTTTTTTGGATTGGTATTGTGCCAGCAAATGGTTTTTAGTACTAGAGAAAACAATTACGCATAACGTTAATAATATAATAGGTATATTTATCTTTTTCATAGAGAATAGATTTAAGAGTTGTAAAAACTTAGATAGAAAATTCCGTAGCTTCATCATTGCATAATATCAGCGTAATATTAGCTAAACACAAACATAACGAAAAAATAATTATATTCAAAATACTTATACAATAATGTTGCCAAAAAATATAAAAAAACATTTTAACACACAAATTATAGAATTTACTGATGTTACTAAAATGATAAAATATCCTTAAAACAAAATGAAATGTATAATATACTACATCTAATACAAATTTTTTCCTGCAAGCCAAGCAGTAGTCCAAGCGGCTTGGAAATTATACCCTCCCGTAATCCCATCTATATCAAGGACTTCACCTGTAAAAAACAACCCTTTTATGTGTAAACTTTCCATAGTTTTCATAGAAATATCTGCCAAACTAACGCCACCGCAAGTTACAAATTCCTCTTTGAAAGTAGTTTTGCCACGCACTTCATACAAATCATTGAGAATTTTGTTGGTAAGTTTATTTATTTCTGATTTGCTGATATCCGTCCAACGTTTTTCAGGGTTGATTTGAAGATTTTCTAAGAAGAACTCCCATAACCTTTTGGGCAAACCAAAGGGATTTTTGTTATTGATTTGTCTGACATTCAGAAGTTTTTTATTATCATAAAACTTCTCTCTTAAATTCTCTTCTGAAATATCATTTAACCAGCTCACACGTGCTACAAACTGATAATTCATCTCTGAAAGTAGCCTTGCGCCCCACGCAGAAGTTTTCAAAATGGCAGGTCCACTCATTCCCCAATGCGTAATCATCAATGCGCCTACTTCATTAAGTTTTGTTTTCTGAATTTGTACCCTTGCACTAGGCACAGACACGCCCATAAGTGTGCAAATGTCATTTTTATGCATATTGAAGGTAAAAAGAGAAGGCACAGGCGGAATAATAGTATGCCCTAATTCTGCCAACCAATCAAAGTTTTGTAGCTTACTTCCACCGCCAGTAGCTATAATTACCTTATTAGTATAAATTTGTGTTTTTTCAGTTTCTTTTTGTTTTAAATCCAATAAAAAACCTTGTTCTTGTGTATTTTGAGGTGTTATTTTTAGTATTTCTGTTTGCATTTTAATGATAACTCCCAAAGAAATAGCTTCATTAAGCAGACAATCTACAATAGTTTGAGAAGTATTTGTTTGTGGGAACATTCTGCCATCTTCTTCCGTCTTGAAAGGTACATTTTTACTTTCAAACCACGCAATCACATCAGCAATTCCAAAGAGATTAAAAGACGTTTTTAGTTGCTTTCCACCACGTGGATAGGCTTTTATGAGCTCATTTATATCTGCGCAAGCGTGAGTAACATTGCACCTACCACCACCAGAAACACTTACTTTTGTGAGTAGTTTTGTTGTTTTTTCATAAAGCGTTACTGTTGCTTTGGGGTGATGTGTGGCGGCACTTATGGCAGCAAAAAAGCCTCCAGCACCGCCACCAATAACAGATATATTCATTCAAAAATGTGTGAAAATTGAATTGGATAGGTTTATCCAAAATGAGTTGATGTTGAAATCCTTATGGTATAATATAAGTTTATTCGTCTATATGTTGTAGCTTGATTTTCAACAAGTTATAGGGGAAAGAAAACCCTCCAGTTGTTTTTTTATAATCTTGCCAAACCAGATAAAAAGGTGCGAGTTCTTTGGTTTCTGTGCCTTTTTTAGCAGGCAAAAACTTTTTCCCTGCAGGTGCATCTACATCTCTAAAAGCAATAAACCCTTTATGATGCAAAGCAAGCCCCAAATTCATACTTGTAATATAGTTGTCTGTACACTCAAAAATAAGCCTTGTTTTTGAGGTATCCAAGCCTGCAATATCAAAATATTTTTCTAGCATTTTGTTAAAACTTACAGCTTTGTAAGTTTTTTTAGTATAAAAAACTGGGTCGTAATCAATATGAACTGTTAGGCTATCTTTGAAAGCATCTGTTTTTTCAAGTGCAATCAAATCTATTTCAACAGTAATGGGATTTTTAGCAGGTTTTGCTTCTGCAATTTCATTGCTTTGAGTAGCAATTTTTGTATCTTTTGTGTCTTCACTTTTTGCACAGGAAAACAGGAACAAACTAACAAAAATAAGAGAATAATACATTTTGAATTATGAGTTGTGAGTTATGAGTTATGAGTTATGAGTTGAAATACAAAGTAGATAACACATGGTAATAATGAATTAAAAAAACGTAATTCGTAATTGTTAATTCGTAATTGAATTATCTATTGAATTACTTGACTTATGAGAGAAACACTAAAAATAGATAACAAAAACCAACCTATAAAACCCTCTAACACAGTAAGATAACGAATAAGTCCTTTTACAGGAATTTCTCCAAAACCAAGCGTAGAAAATACATTTAGGCTTAGCGTAAACGCATCTATAGCACGCACAAGCGCAAAATAAAGAAACGCAAAAATAAGCAACATACCAACTAAAATACCTGCAAAAAATCTTTTTTTTGTGGATAAATCTTCCCATTTTTCAGGAAAAAAATCTATTTTATCATAAAACCAAAGCATAAAACTATCTTGCTTTTTGTGCCACCAATCTAATGGAAAAGCTATAAAACTAAAAAATAAGGGTAATTGTTCTTTATTTGTTTTGGCTAAATCTAAGAAAATTCTTTTATCTTCTTTCAACAGTTGCAAATTTTTAGTTTTTAGATAAATATTCTTTAGTTTGTCGTGTTGTGTGAGATATATAGCATAGAGTTTTAGATGCGAAAACACACTTTTTTGCTGAAATTTGCCATTTTCATCTTTATCTGCATTTAGCTGGAAAGGACTTATAAAATAAAAAAAAGCAAAACCAAGCAACACAATACTAGACAAATAAATGGATTTGAGCGGATTAGTGCCATAATCACAAAAATCTCTCAAAAAAATATTCATCAAATATCCAAAAAAAACTGATGTCTTACTATCTTTTTGATACAAATTATAGAGGTAAGATGTTTCAATATTTTTCCATTCTATATACGAACTATTAGCATAAGTGCGGTTGCCTTGCGCCTTAAAAAGCCCATAAAAAGTAGCATAGCAACTAATCAAATTACTAAAAACTACTTCATCTTTGATATTTTCACGTTCTTTTCCGCTAATAAGTGCCTTTTTTGAGTCATAAACAGAGATTTTATTATCCGACAAAATAGACCATTGCACACGTGTATTAAGTGGATTGATATTGAAGGCATCAATAATCATTGCTCCGTTGAGGTTTCCACCCATAAATAAAAACTGATTTTCAACAGTTGCCTGCGCCAAATTCACGTTAGTTTCATACTTATTATTAACCATTTGTAGGTTAGTAAAATGCGTTTCAGAGATATTTACTGCATACTTTGGGAGATTTTTATTGCGTTTGGGAACTTCAAAAGTACAATCTTGCAGAAAAAAATCAATGGCTTCTCCTTTTTGTTTAAACTCAAAAAGATGTGCCTCTATGACAAATTCATCAAAAACAGACATTCTTGTATCATCTTGAACAGCAGGATTTAATGAAAACTTACATTTATCAAACCTTACATAATCTACTAATTTATTAAGATAATAGCGGAAACCGTGTTTAAAATCACAGCTTTCAAATTTAAGAAAATTTATTTGATTGCTGGACATACGTAAAGGCATTTCAAAAATACAATTTTTAAAAATAGCTTTTACATTTTGGCAAGCTCCAATAACTATGTTACCTTTGAAAGTTATTTTGTTCAAAACCAGCCACATACCAACATCAAAAGTAACATAATCTAATGAAATATCATGATAAACGGTGAGCATTGGGGCATTTTCGTCAGAAAAACGCTCGTCCATACCTTTTCTATCTACTTTTGCATCAAAAACTACATTTACATTTTTGACAATAAGCATAGCACTTTCGTCTGTAATGGCGGGGTGTTTGGTGGTAAGATAAGTAATAAATTGTGTGAAACTAACCGTTTGATTGTTTATTTCAGCCATTTCCCTTCGTTGGATAGGTACTTTTTTTACTTCCTCTGTTACAAAATCAGTGTTTTTTTGCGCATACGAAATGTTATTATTTGTAATAATATTACAAATAATAACAACTAACAGTATAATATGTTTTTTCATAATTTTGTTTTGAATTGGGATTTTTATATAAAACAAAATTTAAAATTTGCTATTACTGTCACTTGCCAAGAGGCGAGTGACAGTTCAAATTATATTATTATTAATTAAAATGCGGAAATTTTTATGTATCTCTTTGGGTTAAGCCTCAAATCAATAATAAGTTTGTCAATATTGATAGAAAGATTATTAAGATTGTCATAAAGTGCTTTATCTTTGAGTAATGCGCCTAATGAGCCTTCACCTTTATTCATTTTTCCAAGAATTTGGTCAAATTGCGCTATTGCTGCATTGGCTTTATTGACTGTTTCAGAGAACCTAATAGCGTTCAAAGAGTCTGCAAAAGTGTTCATTTTACCCAAAATAGGCTTAAACCCTTTTTCAGTTTCTACAATATTGGCAGAAAGCGTATTGAGGTTAGCCAGCATTGCATCTATTTTGGCTCTATTTTCCAAAAGTGTTGCATTGAGCGTTCCTGCTGTAGCTTCTGCGCTTAGGAGTGTACCTTTTACGGCTTTTCCCACGCCTTCAAATTCTCTCAAAAGATTTTCTACTTGTATCATCACAGAATCAGCACGTTTGACAATGGGCGCAACTTGTGAAGTAATACTCGCTATCATATCCTTTTCAACGCCCACACGCAAAGTATCTTTTGGATTATAATATTGCGTAGAAAATGTTTTAAAACGCTCTTTGGAGAGTGTGGAGTCTATTTGAAGATAAACTGCTTTTCCGCCCAACAAACTAGCATTTTTGAGCATAGCATAGTTTATCTTTTTTATTTGTAGTTTTTTGCTGATAGTTAAGGTTACGAGGATTTTATTGTTAAGTTCTGGCAAAAGTTCTACTTTCGCCACACGCCCAACAGGTAAACCATTGATTAGTACAGGATTAGAAGCCTGAAGGTTGTCAATATTATCATACAAAACATAATATTTGTACTCAGAACTAAAAAAATCTGCCCCTTTCAAAAAACTTACCCCAAAATATAGCATTACCATACCCACCACTGCCATTACACCTACTTTTACCTCTTTAGAAATAGCCATTTACTTACTTTTTAAATTTATTTTAATTTATTTTAATTTTACTTTTGGAATGAAAATTAAATAGCTTAGCATTTTTGTTTTTACAATAACTTAATCATTAAAGTTTTACATTCGCACTTCGTACTTCGTAATTCTTACTTTGTGGGTGGTTATATCTTCACCAACAAACACTTAGTAATTAAATTTTAGAAATAGCTTTGAGAGCCGTTTTATAATCTTTTGAGAGTTGTTTTTCTTCCCCTTTTTGGTATTTGATGCTCAAACTTAGGCTATCCAGCATAAATTCTAACATATTTTCAGATAAGATAATGCTTGTAATGGCTGATGTTTTGAAAAGTACATTTGTTGCACCAGAACCCGCAGGCAAATTTTTCTTTTTAAGGGAAATACGCACCCAAGAGCCTTTTTCTATGGTTTTTGTATTAGAAATAAATTTGTCAATGTCTTTTCTAAAAAATGATATATCACGCATTTGAGTAAAAATTTATGTTTGATTGATGTTAAAAAATTTTCACAAAGATAAAAAAAATAAACGAAAAAAGATTATTTATTAGTAATTCTTAACGTATTAGGTTTTAAAAATAGAACTGCAAATTTCGTACCTCGTATTTCAAACTTCGTACCTCAAGATATTATTTTCAAAATCTGTGTTACAATCTCCTGTGCAGCATTTGGCTTGGCAAGTTTGACAATATTTTGAGATAGTTTTCCTTGCAAAACACTATCAGAAAGTAAATCAATGGCATCACCTATCAAAAAATCTTTTGCATACGCATCAGCCACGAGTAATGCCGCATTGTTATTCACGAGTGCCATAGCGTTTTTGGTCTGATGATTTTCAGAAACATTTGGTGAAGGTATCAGAATGGCGGGCTTTGCCACCAAACAAAGTTCAGAAATAGACAACGCCCCAGCCCTAGAAAGCACAATATCAGCCGCTGCATACGCCAAATCCATTACATTTATAAATTCAAAAACCTTAATATTTGGGTAATTTTCTGTTGCTTTTATGGCTTTTTCGTAATAAGTTTTGCCTGTTTGCCAAATTACTTGTATATTGTTCTCTGTGAGCCTATTAAGTCCTAATTCTATGCTTTCGTTGATAGTTCTTGCACCTAGACTTCCTCCAATAACCAAAATAGTTTTCTTGTTTTTATCTAATCCAAAATGTTCTTGTGCCTGTTTTCTTTTACTAAAAATATCCAAAATATCACTTCTAACAGGGTTTCCTGTAAAAATAAGTTTATCTTTTGGAAAAAAATTATCCATTGCAGGATATGCCACACATATTTTCTTTGCACTTTTTGATAACCATTTATTAGTAAGCCCTGCATAAGAATTTTGTTCTTGTATAAGTGTAGGCACATTCATACGTGCAGCCGCAAATAAAAGTGGTCCACTAGCATAACCGCCCACACCAACGGCAATATCAGGCTTAAACTCTTTGATAATTTGACGTGCCGCAGCCAAACTTTTAAACAATTTGAAAGGAAATAAAATATTAGCCTTCGTGTGCGTAAGCGACAGAGAGCGTTGTATGCCTGCAATATCCAAACCAATAATTTTGTAGCCCGCTTGTGGTACTTTTTGCATTTCCATACGGTTGTTTGCGCCTACAAATAATATTTCTGGGTTGTCAAGTGTGTTTTTGAGTTGGTTAGCAATGGCAATGGCAGGATAAATATGTCCTCCTGTGCCTCCTCCGCTAATAATAATACGTTTCATTTGGTTATTTTTCGTTCCCCACGTTCCACGTGGGGTTATGATAGTTCAACC
>JAYVHJ010000386.1:0-1675 GCA_043771315.1 Raineyaceae bacterium | reverse complement strand
TACAGGACGTTCAAAAGCGTATTCATTCTATTTGTATCTATCATAATTTTTTAACCGCCTGCAAACGTATTTTTTAGGTTTGCAGGCACAAACCCCAAAAATAATGAAAATAAAAGAATTGATTGAGCAGACTAAAATAACGCTCCAAAGGAATTTAAACCAAAACCCACATTTTCAAATAAGTTTCTACATTGAGCAGTACGCAACATTACACAAGCCAAGAATTAATATAAGTGTGTTATCAGAAGATGAAAGAGTTAAGAACTTTTTTCAACGTAGTTTCAAAACAAAAAGAGCTGCATTAGAGGCACTAAAAGAATGTTTTGTAGTACAACCAGAAACAGAAACAAAAAGAACAAAAACTACTGCAGAAGAAATTGGAAAAGTATATCAATAATTTTTTAACCACCTGCAAACCTAAAATATAAGGTTTGCAGGCACAAACCCCACCTAATAATATGACAAGCCTTAGCAACCTCAAAAGAGGTACACAAATTCAAACTTCTTTCATCAAGGAAGAGGAAACAAACCAAGTAGAAGAACAATTTTGTACCATTCTACCAAAAAAAGCCACCGCAGAAATACACAACAAAGCCGTAGAAATGGTAAAAACAGTGCAAATGATACAGAAGGAAACCGCCACAATGAAAAAGTACACACAGGAATTGGCAGAAAGCAAGAACAGTCTAAGATATTTCGTACAAAATGTAGATGATTTGCGTTTTTCTATGGAAAGATTGGCAGAAGAATGTAACGAGGGCAGGGCAGAAATTTTAACCTATTTTCGCAACGTCAGAGATTTAGAAGCAATATGTAAGAGTGCCATTGATGCCATTGCAGAAAACGCCATTTCCAATGCACACAGGGCAGGAGAGAGTATTAGTTCTATGTATGGTCTTGAAATTGGATATAGTGCTGAATACCTAAATTACGAGCAAGACCCAGAATATAACACCCTCAAAAAGCAGCTAAAAATAAGGGAAGAAGCACTAAAAAACGCTTACAAAGAACTATTACCAACCATTGATAAAGAAACAGGCGAGGTAATACCAAGAGTAAAAATAAAAACACTTTCAAAAGCATACCTAAAAAGAACTAGATAATGTTTTTGTCAGAAACCTAAAACAAAAATAGACTAACAACACCTTGTTAGTCTATTTTATTTTATTGTTCTTTAGTGGTGATTAAATCAAAACCTGCCTCTTCTCCCTCTTCTATGGCTACCTCTACTGCTTGTTTTGCTAAATTTAAAAGTCGCTCACTCTCACTACGCAAAATAAAACTTTCTTGCACTTTCTCAGAAATAAGCATTTGAAGGTCAAAATCAAGTAGAGGAATAAGTACATTTTCAATTTCTGATACTCTCCAATGAATAATAATAGAACCGCCAGCGTCTCTTTCTGCTTGTTTTTGTACTATTTCAGAATTCAAAATAAGTGCCAAACAATCAGGTAAAAACTTGTTTGTATTTTTGATAGTCAAATGCAATAAAGCCCCTGATGTTATCATATTTAGGTTTTCTGCAACCTTGTGCGCAATACCAATACTACCATCTTTAGAAAGCAGAATAGTATCTTTTTTGAGTTTTAGATTATCTAAAACTTTTTTATTCTTTTTGTAATATTCATTGGAAAGATGAATATCAGGCATAGAAATACCGTATTTGCTTAGGTTA
>JAYVHJ010000385.1:0-1696 GCA_043771315.1 Raineyaceae bacterium | reverse complement strand
TTACTGTTAATCCTTTTGGTCTTGGTGCTGTTGCTGGGGATTTTTGCTATATTATTACTGAACTTTGCTTTGGTTATAATACAAATCTAGGTTATTTTTATTTTCCTATGCGTTATTATGATGTTTATTCCTTGTTTTTGTAGGTGCAGGGCGTAGCCCTGCGCTTGCGCTGGGGGGTGTTTTTGCGCTTTGCGCCCATGTATGGCTTTTGTTTTGGGTGGTGGGTGCGGTGCGAATGAGTGAGCAGGGCAGGCGGAACGCCAAGCCCTGCGTAACGAATGAAGCAACCGTACCCATCACCCAAAACAAAGAAAGAACTAACCGAACTATGATAATCTGCGCTAAAAATGTTTGTGAGCTTGCCTGCCTGCGTTTGCCACTCGTGGCGTTTAGCCACGTAAGGCAAACGCCAGCAGGCAAGCGATTAGGCATCAACAACTTATGTATAACTTTTTTTGTGTTGTGGTGCTGGTGCTACGTAATGAAGTGTAACGTAATGAAGTAAGCACTAGCACCACACACACAAAAGAAAGAACTAGTTAAGCCCAAAATGCCAAAAAACCTAATACTAAAACTAATATTAGGTTTATGACAAAAACATTATCTAGTTCTTTTTAGGTATGCTTTTGAGTGAGTTTTTATTTTTACTCTTGGTATTACCTCGCCTGTTTCTTTGTCAATGGTTGGTAATAGTCCTTTGTAAGCGTTTTTTAGTGCCTCTTCCCTTATTTTTAGCTGCTTTTTGAGGTTGCTATATTCTGGGTCTTGCTCATAGTCTAGGTATTCAGCACTATATCCAATTTCAAGACCATACATAGAACTAATACTCTCTCCTGCCCTGTGTGCGTTACTTATGGCGTTTTCTGCAATGGCATCAATGGCACTCTTACAAATTGCCTCTAGGTCTCTGACGTTACGGAAATACGTTAAAATTTCTGCCCTGCCCTCGTTACATTCTTCTGCCAATGTTTCCATAGAAAAACGCAAATTATCTACATTTTGTACAAATTCTCTCAAACTGTATTTGCTCTGTGTCAATTCCTGCGTGTACTTTTTCATTGTGGCGGTTTCCTTGTGTACCATTTGTACCGTTTTCATCATTTCAACGGCTTTGCACTTAATTTCTGCCGTTGTGTGTTTTCTTGGTAGAATACTAGAAAATTGTTCTTCTACTTGGTTTGTTTCCTGTTCTTTTAGGAATGAGGTCTGGATTTGTGTACCTCTTTTTAGTTTGCTTAGGCTTGTCATATTATTAGGTGGGGTTTGTGCCTGCAAACCTAAAAAATAGGCTTGCAGGCGGTTAAAAAATTAGATAATTTCAAATGCTTTTTTTTGCTCTTGTTCTTGGACTGGCACAAAACACTCTCTTAATGCTTTCAATGCTTGTTTTTCGTTTTTAAACTTTCTGCTAAAAAAGCCTTTTGTTCTTTCGTCCTGTATGCCTGTTTTTGCGTTTGCCAAAATAAGAACAGTCAATAATCTTTCATAGTTGTTAAACTCGTATACATCATAATTGACGTTGAAACTTAGCCTTACTGTTGTGTTTTCCCTTAGGATTTCCTCAATTTCTTTGCAAAATTTTTCTATTTTCATTGTGTTTGGGGTTTGTGCCTGCAAACCTAAAAAATACGTTTGCAGGCGGTTAAAAAATTATGATAGATACAAATAGAATGAATACGCTTTTGAACGTCCTGTA
>JAYVHJ010000384.1:0-2256 GCA_043771315.1 Raineyaceae bacterium | reverse complement strand
GGAGCAACCTATTAGTTTTATGGATTTTGAGCCAAATACAACGGTTTTTCCTGTGGTGATAACTGGAATAGTGGTTTTGCCCAATGGTCAGGTTACTGTTGTTACGCCCAATGGTACTTTTTTAGCTGATACCACGCTAATACCTCGTCCTGTGCTTAAACCAACGGTTTTAGAAGATAAAAACGGTAATCAATTTATTGTTCATCCAGATGGAACGGTTACCAATTTAGGACAAGCAGGTTTTATCCCAAAACCAATGACAACAGAAGAAAAGCTAGATAAAATCCGTAGAGGGCTTTATTTAGAGGCTTTGAAGGATTATAAAACACAAATAGAAACTTATTATACGGCTAATAATATTGCTATTCCCACACGTGGACCAAGAAACCACAACAAAAACATCATTATTGACCTACCAGAATGTATTGGCACAGAAGCAAACGAAATCAAAGATAATTTTTTAGCAATAAAAGATAATGTTACAAAAAAAGAGTTGCGAGATAATAGTTTAAAGCGTATATTGGGGACAAGTAAGAAAACTACACTTGATTTTATTGCACAGAAAGCATTGGATAGCTTAAATAAAGTTCCTAACACTAATAGAACTAAATTTCAATATTTTTTGGCTAGCAATTATATCAAAATTGAAAGTGATACGCTTTGTTCTGAATTAGGTAATTTAAACAACCATATGAAAAGAATAATGTATGTTGATTTACACCCTAGTACTGTTGCAATTCAAAATTTTGGTGGTGATACATTAAATATTATTAAACAAAGAGTTGAGAATATTTTAAAAGATAATGGCATATTGGGAAACACAAACAATGGTATTTTTGATATGAGATTACAAGTTATTAGTGTACCATTAGCTGAGGGAGTTGGTTATTATGGTGATGGAACATTAGAAATAAAATCAATGCAAAACCCTCATGATTGTCATTTAATTATTAGAAAAGGAGATGGTGGTGGTTATGGTATTGGAGGTACTAAAGATAGAAAAAGTAAGTATTCAAGCAGTATAATGGCTACTAGCTCTACCGTTGATGTATCTGACGTTAATTCAAATCCAAAGCAAAGAACAAATTTTGATGATGACCCATATTACCAAAATAAAACAGTACCCATACAACTTAGTGCTACTGTATATACAATAGTACACGAATTATGGCATCAATTAATGCTGAAAACTGTTTACTATCTTGCAAGGTCAGATGAAAAAATTATGGATGGAATGGTTTCTGTCTCATCAACCACACGTGAAGGTATTGAGCTACGTGAAACTATATTACGTCGTATTTTGTACACGGAACTGACAGGTAGGCAAAAACTACATAATAATTCAGAATTAAATTTGAATATGTCTGGAGATAAATTACCCACATATGGAACACAAACCTCTGCTAATTTGCCTTGGGGATATTATTATTATAAAGGGACTAATACAATGGATGATAAAAAATCTTTTAGAATACTAGACGTTCAGAAAGAATATTATTATAAATTTATGGAAAGAGCTTACAAAATTAAAAAATAACTCAAATGAAAAATATTTTATTTTTTATATCATTGTTTATGTTTAGTTGTAAACTATCTAAGTATGATGACAATTTGAATGTAGACTTCCATATCCCCTCTGAGAAGAACAATCATAAGTTTACCAAAATTTATATTATTAACAAGGGTAAAAATATGATTTTATTAACAGATGTTGAGCGTTCTTTTCTAATTACCAAATGGAGTAAAGGTAGAAGAAACGGTGATATAGGAATTGTACATTTAGATTTTTCTAAAAGAAGGAAGATTCCTATTATAACTAATGATAGTACCACTATTTATGTTGATAATTCCCCTACTGTAGATACGTTATATTTTGAGTTATTCTGGAAAAGGGATAGTTTAGGCTTAGACGAAATTAAGTTATATAATGATAAAAAAGGGAACTTAAAATATCATTCATCAAAAAAAATAGCAAGAGGAACTTTGCTAAATTCTAACTATGAAATATTTAATTATTGCCCTATTATTGATGATAGCATTAGCAGAAAACTAACACAATAATCATTCTGGGCGTGGACTGATTAAAATACCGTTTATGCTTAATCAAACCTTTACGGTACTTTTTGAGAGCCTTTTTATCAATGAATTGGGGCAGGAGGGAGAAGGGAAAGTTTGGTTTAAAACCAAACCTATTGAGGAGTGGATAGCAGAAAATACGCCACCTATCTCGGAGCAACCTATTAGTTTTATGGATTT
>JAYVHJ010000383.1:0-13773 GCA_043771315.1 Raineyaceae bacterium | reverse complement strand
TACAAGAACGGTTTCCCTTTATCAATATGGGGCTTTTTGCTATTCTTTTTGGGGTGGTTTTTTCTGTTACTAATTATAAAAATCCGAACCCTCAAAGATTTGATTTGATGTCTTTGATAGGTATTTTAGCTGTGATTTCTTTCTTTTTTAGGCTAAGAGTTTATGATGAAATCAAAGATTTTCAACTTGATGCCCTAAATCATCCAAACAGAGTTTTGCAATCAGGGAAAATTTCTTTAAAAATCCTAATTCTTATTTCTGTGATAATTAGTATGGTTGAACTGTTTTGGAGTTATCAAAAAGGCACTTCAGCATTACTGGCTTGGGGTATTGCGTTTTTTTATGCATTATTGATGCGTTATGAGTTTTTTATAGGAAATTTTTTAAAAAAGTATTTGCCTTTATACGCTTTGCTACATTTGCTAGTAATGCCTTTTATTATTTTTTGGGTATGGGTTGCTCATCTTGGATTTGTGGTCAATTTTAATTTGATATTATTGATGTTTTTTAGTTTGATTGCTGGTTTTGCCTTTGAAATAGCAAGAAAAATCCATATTCAAGCAGCAGAAAGCCCGACTATAGACTCTTACTCTAAGGCTTTGGGTTATCATATTGCCGTTTATATGATTGTATTTATATGCGTTATGATGGCAATTATTCAAATTTTATTTTTATATCAGCTTCAAGCAAATTGGTGGGCGTATTGCATTATCATATTTTTAGTGATATGGATAATGTTCCAATATTTTTTGGTTCTTAAGAAACCTCAAGAAATTTCACTTAGAAAAAACGAAAAATATGTTTCAATTCTGATGCTGGTTAGTTATTTATTACTCATTTTTGAGTTAAATTATTAACTATTATGATACTCTTTCCAAACAAAACCAACAACTATAAGATTGGGGGTAAAGCCAAAAACTTGTGTGTATTGCAAAATTCAGGATTTCTTGTGCCAGATTTCGTAATTATTCCAAACGAAGCCTTTGAAAACGAAGATTTTAGGCTTAATGAAAATGATAAAAAAAAATTATTACAAATTTTAGCAGATTGGGGGTTTCCGAAGCAAAAAATTATTGTACGCTCTTCTGTCTGTGATGAAGATGGCATCAAGCACTCTTTTGCGGGCTTGATGGACTCTTTTTTGGATATTGACTCCTTTGAAAAAACGCTTGAAACTATTACAGCTTGTGCTAAAAGTGCTTTTTCTGAAAGAGCATTAGCATATAGAAAACAAAAAAAGATTCAAAATAAAATTTTGCCTGCTGTTATCATTCAAAAGCAAATTTCGGCAACTTGCAGTGGTGTAGTTTTTACGACTAATCCACAATATCCACAAGAAATGGTCATTCACGCTGTAAGAGGCTTGAGTGTTGATTTGGTACAAGGAAATGCAGAACCTGATGAGTTTTATCTGTGGAAAAAAGACGGACTTATCAATAGACAAAAATATACACAAGAACATACATTGTTGTCTTCCAAACAATTAGCGCAAATTTATAAAATAGGTAGCCAAATTGAAACTTCATTTGAGCATCCACAAGATATTGAATTTGTATTGGAAAATGAACAATTATACATTGTGCAGACTCGCCCCATTACACAAGAAATACCAAAAATTATTGTTTATGATAACTCTAACATTCAAGAAAGTTATTGTGGTGTAACAACGCCACTCACTTTTAGTTTTGCTCAAAGAGCTTATGCAACGGTTTATAGACAGACAATGCAGTCTTTGGGTTTGCCTCAAAAGTTAATCACTCAAAATGAGCCTGTTATACAAAATTTATTGGGTTTGGTCAAAGGCAGGATTTATTATAATATCAATAATTGGTATCAAGGTTTGAAGCTATTGCCTTCTTTTAGGCAAAATAAAGCGGATATGGAGCGTATGATGGGTGTGGAAAAGTCCATAGATTTTGTTGAAAATTATCAAAAAACATTTAGGGAAAAACTTAAAATGCTCCCTTCTTTACTTTTTAATTTAACAAAATTGCTTTGGGCTTTTCAGCGTTTGCCTTTTTCTATCAACAGTTTCTTAGAAAAATTGCGCCTTTTTTATCAATCTTTTTATCAAAAATTTTATGCTCAAGATTTCCAAAAATACACTTGGAGCGAATTGCAGCACTTGAAAAAGCAAATAGATGTGTCTTTGTTAGAAAATTGGAGTGTGCCTATTATCAATGATTTTTATGTAATGATGAGTAATGGCAAAGCTATTCGTCATTTGAAAAAACTTGGTTTTGATAATCCAGAAGAGTTTTTGAGCCGTTATTTTGCAAAAAAAGGTAACATAGTAAGTACACAACCGTTTATAGCACTCCAAAAATTGGCGCAGGAAGCTAAAAAATATCCAGAACTTGTCAATTTAGTTCTCCAAATAAATCATCAAACACATCAAAATATCCAAAATATTTTTCCTGATTTTCATGAAAAAATTGAAAAATTTATTGAACAATTTGGAGATAGAACTATTGGAGAACTCAAACTTGAAACTTACACAATGCGTACACACGCTGAAGTTTTCTATAAATATTTAGCAAATCTTATCAAAATTCCTCAGCAAGAAGCTCAAAACCACTTATCTCTGGACACGCAAGTTCAGAAAGAATTGGAAAAAAGCCTCCAAGGAAAACCTATTTTTTTTAAAAAGAAGACTTTTAATATCTTAAATTCACTTCAAAAAGCTATTGAAAATAGGGAATTGTTACGTTTAGAAAGAACTCGTCTGTTTGGTATGTACAGAACTATTTATAGAAATATGGGTTTATATCTACAAAAAAATGGCTTTTTGGACAACTTAGAAGATGTTTTTTATTTGTATGAAAATGAAATAGAAAATCATCATTCACAAGATTTACAAGACTTGAAAAGCATTGTTGCCTATAGAAAAAAAGAGTTTGAAAGTTACATTCACGAAAAAGTTGATTCACAAGTCATTATTCCTTTTCCACCTACTGAAAATATCAGCAAAGATACTGCTGAAAATCAAGTATTTGATGAAAAAATATTTACAGGCTCTTGTTGTGTCCAAGGCGAAGCAGAGGGAGAAATAGTGGTAATTAGTAGCCCCACAGACACGTTAGATGTGGTTGGAAAAATTGTTTGTGCTTTGCGCACAGACCCTGGCTGGGCAGCTCTGTTTCCTGCCTGTAAAGCAGTTTTGATAGAAAAAGGGTCTGCCTTGTCTCATTCTGCAATACTTCTCCGAGAGCTTAATATTCCAACCATTATCAATATCCCAAAAATTACAGAAAAACTCCAATCAGGGCAGCGAGTTCGTATCAATGCAAAAGAAGGTAAAATTTATTTATTGTGATAAAAAGATAGAAAAAATATGATAGAAAAAATCATTTTTCAGGGAGAAATCCCAAGCAGTTTTTTTGAAATTCCTCTAAAAATTTATCAGAATAACGCTTTTTATAAGTCAGAAAATCCAATCCGTCTTTTAGAACTTTTCAAAGAGGAATCCCAGAGAAATGAAATTATTTTATACACAGACCATCAAAATATTCGTTTGGTGGGTTTTTTTCCTGAAAATGAAAATATGGCTTACGCAACTGCATATGCAGGTTTTTGGGAAACTACTGATGATTTGACTTTAAATAAAACGCTTTTTGAACATTTTTTTAGAGATATATGCCAAAAGAATATTTCTCAACTCATTGCACCCATCAATTTTAATACTTATCAGCCTTACCGCTTGCCCTTAGATTTGCCTGTTTGGAAACCTTTTTTAGGAGAGCCTTCTGCGCCGCTTTATTATGCTCAAATTCTTTTAGCGTTGGGTTTTGAGGTGCATACCAGTTTTGAAAGCCGACTGCTCAGAAAAGAACACATTCCTTTGCTTTATCAAAATAAACAAAAAACCCTTTCTAACTTAGCGGACATTCCTTTCAATATTATTCCCTTGTATCCAGCAATTTGGCAAAAATATGAAAAAGAAATTTTTGTATTGACAGAGGCTATTTTTTCTGCAAATCCATTTTATAGAAAAATCTCTTGGGAACAATTTTCAACAATATATAATCATCAATTTGCTGAAAAATTGTGTCCGTATAGTGCTGTTTTATTTCAAGAAAAAACAACTAACGCTTTGGCTGCTATGAGTTTATGTATGCCTGATTATGGTTATGCTTCAAATTTGAAAGACAATTATACTTTTGCGGAAGATTATCCCAACTTATCTCCAAAAATATTATTGGCTAAATCCGTAGGTGTTCATCCATCTTACAGAGGGCAAAACTTGATGAATTATTTGGCGGCTTATGCAATGCTTTCTTTTCAGGATTATTATGATGAAATTATTTTTTGTACAATGCGTTCTGATAATCTTTCGCTACGTTTTTCAGATGCGTTGCCACACGAAACAAGCAAATATGCGCTGTTTTCAAAAATGCTATAAATCAAACCAAGCAAAATAATTTTCAACAACAAAAGGCAAAAACGGATAATTACTTACTGTATGAGCCATCATATACATACCTAACCGCTGTAATCCAAAGTGTAAAGCCGAAATTTCTAAAACTTCTAAAAATAAGGTTTTATCACTAAAACGGTTGTCTAAACCGCTTAATATTTCATAAAATTCGTGGATATAATTGGAGCGCAAATGATGCCGCTCTTTGTCTAATGTAAAACATAAAAACTCTACCAAATCATATTGTGGAGCGTGAAAAGTAGCGAGTTCCCAATCATATAAACAAAGTTGCGGTTTATTATGAGGTTCATTATTTAGCGTTTTGAAGCAAATATTTCTTGGATTACAGTCATTATGAATGAGTGTTTTTGGGTATTTATCCATTATTTCCCAATGTTTTGGAATATTTTGAATAGCTTTTTGTAGAAATGCTACTCTTTTTGGAGTGTATAAATCAGGGTGATGCAGGTGAGCATTATTCGTTAAGGCAACCCAAAGAGGCTCTAAATCTTGCATATATGCTTTTGAGGGCGTATCTGTCCAAAATTTTGCATTTAATTTTTCCAACTTTTCTGGTTGCATAAAGCTATGCCAATTTGCCAGACTACCTAGCGTGTTTTTAATGTGTTTGTCTGTAAAATCTTTGGGTTGCATCACCGCATTGAGCAAACTCACATCTTCCAGATACTCCATCAAAATCATAAATAATCCTTTACTTTCTTCTTTGTTTTCTTCTGTATAAACGCCAAAGATAGTTGGGGTAAGCGTTGAAGGCATTTTTTTATAGATTTCTTGCTCTCTTTGGTGCGTATGATGAAAACCAGTTTTTTCTTGATATGTTGGATATTTGTCAGCTAACTCGCCTCCACAAGCCTGCGCCAAATTATTGAGCATCATTGTAATTTCGTGGCTATGTGGCTTGACTTTCAAAACCATTTTTTGTGTTTTGCTTATACCTGATACCGTAAAAGTGATTTCTAATCCAAAATGTCCAATTTCAGATGCTGATTCTTGAGCCGTAAGCACTACCAAAATACTGGCAGAATTGTCTATTTTAAACGTTTTTATGTGTTGTATTTCAATTTCTTGTTCAGGTGCAAAATCTCTCATTAACTTTTCAAGAAATGCCTTTTCTAAGAAAAATGGTGTGTGTGTGTTCATAAAGTTTAAAAAGTTTAGGAAATTTTAACCAAATAGATGTTTTTGAAATAAAAGCAAGAAGTGGGCAGTTTAGAAATAATTTGGTAGTGTAAGTGTTGATTTTTTGGAGCAACTTGATTTTGTAATAAATTCCAGTATATAAATTGTAGATGAGTATTGTGCTTGGAGAGTTTATTGCAAATTTCTTCAAAGGTATTTTTATCTGTATATTCAAAAATATTGGATAAACTTGCTTTGGTGATTGTTTTGCCCTGTTCTGATAGCAAATAATCTGTTGCCTCTCCAGTTACAATTTTTACTTTACCTAGATTTTTTTTGAGCAAGTCAAAGTTTTTTTCTTGATAGCAAGGTGGTAATGCGTGAGTTGGTACACCTTCTGCGCCAAAGAAGAAAAAGCAAAAATATAAGTTGTTTTTGAGTAAATAAGTTTCTGCATAATGAAGCAAACGGCTATAAAAAGTCTGTCCAGCACTTTCTTCAGCATATTTAAATAGCTTGGGGTCTCTTCCTTTACTCAAATTACTTTCATTAAAATATTGAATAAAAAGCTCCTTAAAATCAGAATTATCTAAATATTCTTTGAAAAAAGAAGTCTGTTGCTCAATATTTTTAAACGTAATCAATGTTTGTAGTTTTTGCTGTATTTCTAAGGGCAGCGTGCCAATAAAGGCTGTGAGGTAGGTTTCTAATTTACCTGAGTGTAGAATGCCCTTTGGGTGATGTTCAAAAAAGACTTTCCAAAAAGCAAGTTGTTCAGGTTTAACAACTTTTTCTATTTTTTCTAAGTTTTTAGCGACACCTTCTTTGCCATCTAAGCCCAGCAAACCTCTAAAAGTGGCATAATCATAATTTTTGATAAGATTAATTTGTAATTTTAGCAATTCATTTTGAACAGGATTGATGTCTATGGCTACAACTTGTTTCAAGGGATTGAGTAGAGAAGATAGAACATTTTTACCGCTAGAAGTAATTACGAGTACTTGGTCTTTTGGCTGAAAATCAAGGTTTTGAGTTAATATTTGGTTGTCTTCCCATACAAAAGAGTAACGAACAATATCAAGATTAAGTTGCTGAAATTCTGAATACATTTATTTGAGTTGTTGATATAAAATTTTAGAGTGATGTCGGTGGTCTGTTGGCAGAGTAGCTTTAAAAAATATCTCGCCTATTATATTCTTATCAAAATATTGATAAAGGACTTCTTGGATTTCTTTTTTTGTACAATCCGTAATAACATTTGTAACAACATAAATATCAAAATTGGTTTCTTTGGCAATAGCGGCTACCTGTTGTATATTTTCTGTACAAAGTAATAGATGCTCTATTAAGTAATGTTGAACCCCCGAAATAACCTTCTCATTGCCTTTTCTGCCTGTAAGAAAAAGTATTCCTTTTTCGTCTTGATAACCAAAATCACCTGTCCTAAACCATTCTTCGTCATCTTTGGTGGCTACGTGATTACCTCTTACACATATTTCACCCATTATTTTTGGGGTATTTTCTATGCTTAATTCACTATCTAATTGCTTGATTGGCTCAATTTTTATTTCCAACGACTCATTTACTTTCCCAACACAAAAACCTTTGATTGGTTTTTCCCACTGATATGACGAGTCATCTACATTTCTAACAGCAATTGGTTCTGCTTCTGATGAGCCGTAAATCACATAAATAGTAGCTTTTTCAAAGAGGGCTTTTAGTTCAAAAACTAATTTTTCGCTTACAGGCGAGCCTCCTATGCCTATGGCTTTCACAGTTGGTAATTTTAAGGGCGTTTGCTGCAAATATTGTACCATTTTTGTAAAATAAAATACATTTCCAGTCATTGAACTAATTTTCTCCTTTTGTATTTGCTCACAAATTATTTTCATATTGACTTTTTGGAGGTCAAATTTTTCAATAGTTGGCATTACACTCGGTACGCCTACTATCATATTATGTAAGAGGACATTTGGAAATAATGGAAAGTCTATTTGGTCTTGGAATGGTGGAAAAACAGCTTTGATGGCTAAATGTTGCGCTAGTAGCACCTGATGACTACGAAAAACGGCTTTATGCTTACCTGTTGAGCCAGAACTGTAGGAAATGAGAGCGGTTTGTGTCTTTAAAACTTCTTGGATTGTTACAGAAGGGTTATGTTTGATATCTATTATATCTATGGTATTGATAACATCTATGATATTAATTTTAAATATTTTACCAAGAATTTTACCAAAAAATTTTTTTAGGAGAGTTGGCTTTTGCCATACAATTCCTTTTATTTTTTGTTCCTGGAGGATTTTTATGAAATTTATGAAAGAAACGTTGGAGGGCGGAATGACGGGTGTCAGCCCTTGCGCCATCAGAGCCAAAATTATAAAAAAGGCATCAGGCGAAGCTGAAACAGCTATAATAACTGTACTATTTTTTTGCAATCCTTGAAACAGCGTTTGATAAGCGTGTATTTTTTTGAGTATTGTTTTACCCTTAAATTCTTTTTCATTCCAAGAAAGCAGTTTTTGTTCATAATTTTGCAATAAGGATTGTTCTATATGATGATAAAAATTATGATTGTTTTTCACAGTAATTTAGTGATAATGGCTAATTTTGTTAATTATTTGGGTTATATTTATTGTTTTTTATTATAAGTAAAATCTTGATAACCAAAAAATTACCAACTTTCTTTTTCTTCTAACTCCTCTGCAATTAAAATTTCATTCAATTTTATAGGTGAAATTATTTTGATTAAATCTTTTGGTATTGAAAAGAAGTCTGCTAAAACTTCACTAAGTTTTAACTCATTTATTTTATAAAGACGCATATGGCGAATTTTATTTATAATATCTATATCATTGAAAATCATTTTATTAATTATTTGATATTCAATTTTTTTACCCATAAAATCTACGTCTGATTTATTATTAGCAACTACAAGAATTTCAAAATCCTCATCTATTTCTCTAGGTAAATAGATGAGAGGATATTTTGTATCAAGTAGTAAATTATAGATAAATTCAAATGATTTTTTAAATAACGGATTTTTTCGTAATAAAATTATTTCTTCAAAAAAATGTTTTTTAGTTTTGTCTTTTCTGAATTCTGCTTGTGGATTAAAATATATCTCAAATAAAATTCCGTTAAGAACGTGATTTTCCTCATCTTCTGTTGAATATTTTTGTAAACTTAGTAGTAAAGACTCCATAAATAATTGTGCAGCATAAGCCTTATCACTTGCTTGTAATAAGTTTCTACCAAAAATAAACTGTTGGTTTTTATCTAATGAGCTTGGGGAGATTTTTAATATCTCATTGATTGCAGGATTTTGCCTATGCCAATCATATGATTTTATTTCTTGAATAAGTTGTCCAAAATTATCATTTTTAGAATAATTAACATCTTTTACCACATCTTCTGAGTAAGGTATGGTTATATCATAAACTAATTGCCCTGTATTAAAATAAAAATCTCCAATTAAAGATGTATTTTCCCAAGTGGTTTGTTTGCCATTGCTAAAGTTAAAAACAGCTTTTCTCACCTTTTTAAACAACTCCTCAACTGATAGTCTTTCTTTGCCAATATATTGTAAGAGTACACCCGTAAAAATACTGTGAGTTCCGTAGCCTACATCACTTGCACCCTCATTTGGAGAAGTAGAAAATGCAATTAGAGTTCCTTTAGGTGCTTGTATTGGGGAGAATGCATGAGTGCTACCACGTTCAAAGCTCTTTCTACAAGCATCAATAATAACAATATTTATTTTATTACTTTGATTTTTATAAATTTTTAATAACTCCAAAAGCCTAATACAAGTTTGATTGTGATGATGAGGACTTGTATTATCTATTTGACACTCTGTAAATGCCAAATAATTTTCTCCTCCAGCTTCAATCCCATGTCCAGCAAAGTAAAAAATAGTGGCATCATAATCTTTTATTTTTTGCTCAAATTCAGTTAATAAATCCTCTATATCCTTAGAATTACCATTTGTTTTGAACATTACCTCATATCCTAGCCTTTCAAAAACTTGTTTAATTGCTGTTGCATCATTTACTGCATTATTCAAAGTGTATCCTGTATAATAATCATTATTCCCTATTACCAATGCTAGCGTTTTCATAAAGTTATTTTAATTTAGTTACGTATGGTGCAAATTTAGCATTTATTTTTTCATTTTCCTTACTTTTTCGTACTTTTGCAAAACATAGAAACTTACCAATAGTGGCTTCCTGCACCTATATTTGGGCGTTCATAAACCAACATATTTATTAATGAAAAACACTATTTCAATGTGGTTTCAGGGCTTGCAAGACCGTATTTGTCTGTCTTTGGAAACACTTGACACAAAAGAAAAATTTAAAGAAGACAAATGGGAAAGAACTGTAAACGGCATAGCAGGCAGCGTAGCTGGAGGCGGTGGTAAAACCCGTATTTTGCAAAATGGCGCACTTTTAGAGAAAGGTGGCGTAGCTTTTTCTGCTGTTTTTGGAGAAATTAACCAAAATATGCAAAGTAAACTACAAATGCCACAAGGCGACTTTTTTGCTACTGGCGTGTCTATTGTGTTGCACCCTAACAGTCCTCACGTACCTATTATACATATGAATGTGAGATATTTTGAAATCTACGACCCAAAAACGCAACAAACTATCAACCAATGGTTTGGCGGTGGTATTGACCTCACTCCTCACTACATCAATTTAGAAGATGCACAATTTTTCCATCAGCAACTCAAAAATACTTGTGATAGTTATGATAATGAAAGTTATGTTAAGTACAAAAAATGGGCTGATGACTATTTTTACATCAAACATAGACAAGAAACTCGTGGTATTGGTGGGATTTTCTTTGATAGATTGACTCCTAGCCCCCTAGCCCCCAAAGGGGGAACAATGCAAAATACTGATTTTTCAGAAAAATCAGTAGAAAATCAAGAAAAAAAGCATACTTTTGATGAAATTTGGGCATTTGTGCAAAATTTAGGTGAAATCTTTGCTCCTACTTACACGCATATAGCGGAAAAAAATAGGCATTTACCTTTTACAGAACAAGAAAAACGCTGGCAAATGTTGCGCCGTAGTCGTTATGTAGAATATAATTTAATTTATGATGCAGGTACAAAATTTGGCTTGGAAAGTGATGGTCGTGTAGAATCAATACTTATGAGTATGCCACCACAAGCACAATGGGCGTATGATTTTAAGCCAGAAAAAGATAGTAACGAAGAAAAAACATTAAATTTATTAAAAAAAGACATAAATTATATATGATGTGTGATATGTAATGTATGATATAAAATACAATTAATAAGGTATTTATTTCGTACTTCGTACTTCATACTTCGTACCTAAAAAGATGGGTAAAAAAACAAAATTTGCAAAGGAGTCATTTACTATAATGACTGAAATGGTGCTTCCAAATGATACCAACACGCTTAATAACCTTATGGGTGGGCGTATGATGCACTTTATGGACATTGTGGCGGCTATTGCTGCACAAAAACATTCTAACCGCATTGTCGTAACTGCTTCTGTGGATAGTGTGTCGTTTAGAGAGCCTGTGAAATTAGGCAATGTCGTAACTTTTCAAGCGAAAGTTACAAGGTCTTTCAACTCTTCTATGGAGGTGAATATTGAGGCTTGGGCGGAGGATATTCCTGCACAAAAGCGTGAAAAAACCAATTCCGCATTTTTTACTTTTGTAGCGGTTGACCAATCTGGGCGACCTATTGACGTACCAGAAGTCATACCTGAAACAGATGAAGAACACGCTCTTTTTGATGCTGCTTTGCGCCGCCGTCAGTTGCGTCTTGTACTTGCTGGGCGTATGAAACCAGATGAAGCAACAGAATTAAAAGCACTTTTTGATGAATTATAAAAGCCCCCTAACCCCCGAAGGGGGAATAAATACAAGTTCTTCTGCATTGTTCCCCCTTCGGGGGCTAGGGGGCTGTACAGTCATTATTCCTACCTACAACGGTGCAAAAAAAGTTGTTAATTGCCTTCATTCCCTAGAAAAACAAACTTTAAAGGATTTTGAAACTATTGTGGTTATTGATGGCTCTACTGATGATACAAAAGCCATTTTGGAAACTACAAAATGGGACTTAAAAGATTTTAAAGTGATTTTTCAAGAAAATAAAGGGCGTGCTGCTGTGCGTAATACAGGCGCACAGCACGCAAAAGGTGAGTTACTTATTTTCCTTGATGATGATATGCGTTTGGAAGCCACAGGCGTAGAAAAACATCTTTTGCATCATCAAAATATTTACAATAAAAATGATAACAAAAACCATATTGATAATATTGAAAGTAAAAACCAGCAAAACCATATTAAAAGTATTGAAATTAAAGAGCAATATAGCTTTTTAATAGGAAATGCGGTTGAAGATTTGGCATTAGTAAAAACTGATATTCAAGCATATAGAGCTTATTTGAGCAGAAAATGGGGGAATATTGGAGAAAAGAATATTCCTTTAAATCAAAATAATTTCTTTTTAATGGCGGCTAATTTGTCTGTTCCTAAGCAATTACTAGCTTTTTTGGGTGGTTTTGATGAAAAACTGACAGATGCGGAAGATTATGATCTGGGCAAGCGTGCTTTAGAACAAAATTTTGATATTTATTTTGATAACGAAATCATTGGTTTTCACGACGACTTTATTACTTGCGCCTCTTATATCAAACGGCAAAAACAATACAAACAATCTCACCTAAAACTAAAAGAATTATATCCAAGCCGTTACGCAGAAAATCAATACATACAAAAGCCTGCAAAAGGGCTTAAAAAACTTACTTATTGGCTTTCTTCTGCTAGCTTTTGGGTAAATATGATTGATGAAAAGAATATTTTTAAATGTAATTTTCTGAAAATTTTCCCACAGCAAATCCGCTATAAAATTTACGACATCATTATTACAGCGCAAGCAGTGCATTTTCCAAAATAAATTTCTGAATTTTATATAAATAACTTGTGAATGTTATAAATATATTTTATATTTATAAAAAAAAGTCAAATTTAACATTCACAAATATGAAAAAGGAATTTTATTTCTTTGTTTTTCTTGTCTTAATGACATCAAAAATATACGCCCAAAATTGGCAAATATCAGATTTATCTTCTGATGGCTTGGGCGTAAAAGTGGCTTTCCCTGCTCCGCCTACAAAAAGTGTTGCTCAGAATGGCAATGTAACAAATTATACTTATAAATCCGTTGTGGGTACGGACATTTATATGCTTGTAGCAAGCACCTCTACGGGTATTTTCCCCAAAGGAAGTGCAAAACAATCCTTTGATAATTCTTCCAAAAATATTAAAAAAGTACAAAAACAAGAAGCTTTTTCTTATCAAAAATATGAGGCTTATAAGGCGCAAGGCGAGATGAATAATGGTAATTTTTTGAATGCACAATATGTAGCACATTCAAAAATAAACATCCAAATGCTCATCATTTCAAAAACAAATACTTCAAAAACTCCTGATAAATTTTTTAATAGTTTGGTTATTACAGCCTTACCTGCTGATGAAAATACACCTTTAAAGTCTTCTTTTGTTGTTGGAGACCGTGTAGAAGTTTTTTATAAAGACCCAGTACGTGGAGATTTGTGGTTGCCTGCAATGATTTTAAAGGTGCAGACAGATGGGAAATATTTTGTCAATTATGATGCTTATGCAGAATCTTATGATGAAGCTGTTGAGGCAAAAGCAGTACGTCCAATGAATTTGAATATTCAAGGAAAAGTACAATTTATTCCTACTAAAAAAGGACAAGTTGTATCTGTAAATGGTAATCTTTCACAAGGTAGCATTATGGAAGATTTGGAATGGGCAGAAAATAGCTCTAACGCTTGTTGGGTAGGCATTAGAAACGTAGAATTTGAAGGAAATCACGTTTTTTATTGGTTTGATTTGCCAAAAAAATCTACTGTCAAAATTACTGTTATTCCTAAGGGGAACAAACCAAGAGTTAATATTTATGGCTTTGTGAGCTTTGATTTTAAGTTTATCCCTCCAGATTTACCTCGTTGTATCAGCTGTGAAGCTGGTTTTCAGCAATGGGTAAGCAATAATTTGCCAGATTTTACCAAAAGCGCAGGTGAACAAAGCATAGAATTTAATGCTAAGTGCTAAGACATAATTATTTACACATTGCAATTTTTGAATTTTATATCATATATTTGTCCATAATCTTGGAAAATTTGTTTTACTGCTTCTCTGAG
>JAYVHJ010000382.1:0-8834 GCA_043771315.1 Raineyaceae bacterium | reverse complement strand
GTTATTTTGTTATTCCTTATACAATTGGTGATTATCTTGCGCCAATGTCAAATGAAAAAATTTCTACTGACCACCCAGATTTCAAAAAAGCTGAAAATGATGTAAGAGAGCGTATTAACAGACTTCTTGCTATCAAAGGAACAAAAACTGTTGATGAAATTCATAAGGTTTTGGGCAGACTTATTTGGGATTATTGCGGAATGTCAAGAAGTGCAGAAGGGCTTACATTTGCTAAAAAAGAAGTACAAGCACTTAAAAAAGAGTTTTGGACGAATGTGCGTGTGAGTGGTGCAAATGAAGAATTTAACCAAACACTAGAAAAAGCCTACAGAGTAGCTGATTTGATAGAATTGGGTGAACTTATGATAGATGACGCACTCGCAAGAAATGAATCTTGTGGCGGACACTTTAGAGAAGAATACGAAAAAGATGGCGAAGCAATGCGTGATGATGTTAATTTCCAGTTTGTTTCTGCTTGGGAATACAAAGGAGAAGATATACAAGAAGAATTACATAAAGAAATGCTTGTATTTGAAAACGTAACTCCTAGCCAAAGAAGTTATAAATAATTTGCGTTTAACTTTCCGAAAGTTGAAAAAACTTTCGGGAAGTTAAAAAGCCAAATAATAAGCTAAAACCTTCAAGGTTTAATTTGGTTAATACTTTGAATATCAGCAAACTAAAACCTTGAAGGTTTATCAACTATATTTTTCAATTATTTATGAAAAATGACCAAGCAACGCAAATAATCCATCATTGGATAAATAAAATCCTTAGTGTATCAACTGAAAAACAAGATGAGATAGTAGCAGAATACACCATTTTTCTTGATGGATTGACACTTGAAGACAGAAAATTAGTAGAACAAACTTTTAGCAAAATCTATCAGAAACGCTTTGAACGCTTTGAAAGTAAAACAGAAGAATTAGAAGAGCGTTTATTACAAAGATTTTCTTAAAAATAAATCTCAAAAGTAATAACTTCAATGGAAACACTTACCAAAGTAATAAAAAAAGTATCAGAAGAGGAATATTTGCTTTTGGAAAGTCAAGCAACTTTCAAAAGTGAGTATCACGCAGGCGAAATAGTGGCTATGGCAGGTACGCAAGAGGACCATCACAAAATAGTAAGTAATATTGGTGGAGAACTTTATATGCACATAAAAGGCAGTAATTGTAGCGTTTATTATAGTGATGTTCTTGTTAAATTGGAAAAATGTGGAAGATATGTTTATCCAAATGTGGTAGTGTTTTGTGGAGCAGAAAAAGAGAAAAGAAATGAAATAGATATTTTTTTAAATCCTTGGGTTATTATAGAGGTTTTGTCAGAAAGTACGGCACGCTATGACAAAAAAGATAAGTTGGAATGTTATTTAACCTTAGATTCTTTGAGAGAATACTGGTTATTTGATAGCCTAAAAATGCATGTAATTAGTTACAAACGTGTTATAAATGATGATTGGACAATACAGACCAATAAAGATATTAACGAAAAAATAAAAATTGGAGCTTGTGAAATTGCTTTGAAAGATATTTATGCTGGTGTGGCTTTTGATACTGAAAAATAAATATAAATTCTCAAAATCAAATGGAAACACTTACAAAAGTATCAGAAGAAGAATATTTGCTTTTGGAAACAACTACATTTTATAAAAATGAATATCACGCAGGTATAATTGTACCTATTGAAGGCGTGCCAATAGACCATTGTTCAATAATGACCAATATTGTTGGACAATTAGGCATACATTTAAAGCACAAAGGCTTTAGAATTTATATTAGTCGTATGCTTGTCAAAATCCCTGCTTATGAAAGATATGTTTATCCTGATGTGATTGTGGGCTATGGGAAAGGCACTTTTAATAGGAAAAAAGACATAGATGTACTTTTAAATCCTGCTATTATCATAGAAATTACATCAAAAAATACTAATGATTATGATAGAACAGAAAAATTAAGTTGCTATATAACCTTAGAAAGTCTGCAGGAATATTGGTTGATAGATAGTGAGAAAGTTCACGTAATGAATTATAAACGCACTTTAAACAATGATTGGATAATGCGTATGACTCACAATATCAATGAAAAAATAAAAATTGGAGAGGCTGAAATACAAGTAAAAGAATTATATTTAAACACGGCTTTTGATACTGAAAACCCAGAAAAACCAACAATAAACTTAACGTAAAAATTCATATAAAACAAATAATTAATATGACAACGGAAAAAACAATGAACCTCACCCTGAAAATTTGGAGACAAAAAAATACCAACGAAACAGGCAAAATGGTAGATTATAAGGTTACAGGCATATCTGCGGATATGTCTTTCTTAGAAATGCTAGATACTTTGAATGAGGATTTGCTAAAAAATGGTGGAGAACCAGTTTCTTTTGACCACGACTGTCGTGAGGGAATTTGCGGAATGTGCAGCCTTTACATCAACGGAAAGCCTCACGGACCTAAGCAAACGACAACTTGTCAGCTACATATGCGTAGTTTTAAAGATGGTGATACTATTTATATTGAGCCTTGGAGAGCTGCTGCATTTCCTGTGGTGAAGGATTTGGCGGTAAATAGAAGTGCTTTTGACCGTATTATTCAGCAGGGCGGTTTTGTATCCGTAAATACAGGCGTAACGGTTGATGCTAACGAAATTCCTATTCCAAAAACTAATGCAGACCTTGCAATGGACGCTGCTGCTTGTATTGGTTGTGGAGCGTGTGTGGCTGCCTGCAAAAATGCTTCTGCTATGCTTTTTGTGTCTGCAAAAATTGCTCATTTGGGACTTTTGCCACAAGGACAAGCTGAAAGAGATGCTCGTGCAGAAAAAATGATTGCTCAAATGGACTTAGAAGGCTTTGGAGCGTGTTCTAACACAGGAGCGTGTTCTGCAGAATGTCCAAAAGGTATTTCTTTGTTTAATATTGCACGTATGAACAGAGATTATTATGGCGCAAAAATTTCTTCTAATACACTAGAATAATTGCGGATTTATAAACCCAAAACTTAGATACTTCACAAATAGCCGCTGGCTATTCGTGAAGTATCCAAAACTCAAAATGCTATCCAATCAGTTTGATGTATTCATCTTCCGAAATCATTGTAACTTTTAGTTTAGTAGCTTTTTCTAACTTTGCAGGTCCCATTTTGTCGCCTGCAATCAAATAATCTAGTTTTGCAGAAATTCCAGATGTAAGTTTGCCACCATTAGCCTCAATAGAAGCGTGCAACTCATCTCTGCTAAATTTAGAGAACGTACCAGAAACTAAAAAACTCTTTCCAGAAAGTTTGTTACTTGCCAAAATTACATTTTTAGGCTGTTGTGAAAGGTTTACGCCTGCTTTTTTGAGCCTGTCAATGGTTTTAATGCTTTCTGGGTCTTTGAAGTAATCTACCAAACTTTGAGCAATTTTGTCGCCAATTTCAGGAACTGCCGTAAAATCAGCAACTGTACAAGTCATCATTTTATCTATGCTTAAAAGTGCATCAGCAAGTTTTTTTGCACCACCACTACCCACAAACCTAATCCCAAGTGCATAAAGCACTTTATCAAAATCCATTTTCTTAGATTCTTCAATGCCTTTAAGGATTTTTGTGGCAAGTTTATCCCCAGAACGGTCTAAACTCGTGAGTTGAGCGTGTGTGAGGTCATAAAAATCAGCAAAAGTAGTAGCTATTTTTGCATTATAAAGTTGCTCTATGATTTTTTCACCCAAGCTATCAATGTCCATAGCTTTGCGCTCCACAAAATGCTCCATTTTTCCTTTGATTTGTGGCGCACAACCATTTTCATTGAGGCAATAATAATTAGCCTCACCAGCATTACGAACAAGTTTTGTATTACATTCTGGGCAATGTGTAGGATAAACAAGCGGAGAACTAATAAGTGGGCGTTTGCTCAAATCAACACCTGTAACTTTTGGTATAATTTCGCCACCTTTTTCCACATAAACTGTATCTCCAACTCTCAAATCAAGTTTTTCAATAAAATCAGAATTGTGCAAAGAAGCACGTTTTACAGTACTTCCCGAGAGTAAAACAGGCTTCAATTCAGCTACAGGCGTAATAGCCCCTGTTCTACCCACTTGATAGGTGATAGATTGTAAAAGTGTTGGTGTGCTTTCTGCTTGATATTTGTAGGCAATAGCCCAACGAGGACTTTTTGCAGTAAGTCCCAATTCTTCTTGTTTGGCAAATTCATTCACCTTAATAACCACACCATCTGTGTCCATTGGTAGTTTTTTGCGGTCTGTGTCCCATTTTGCTACATATTCTAAAACTTCCGCCATGTTTTTGCACTTTTTGTAGGTGGGAGATACATTAAAACCCCATTCTGTAAGTGCTTTGATAGATTCTTCGTGAGTTTTGTAAGGTAATTTTTCACCCAAAAGAAAGTATAAAAAGCAGTCCAAACCACGTTTTGCCACTTCTCTAGAATCTTGTTGTTTAACACTTCCAGAGGCTAAATTTCGTGGATTTGCGCTTAAAGGCTCACCATTTTTTGCTTTTTCAGCATTGAGTCGTTCAAAGGTTTTGTGCGACATAAAAACTTCTCCACGTACCTCAAATTTTGCAGGAAAACCGTTTCCTTTAAGAGATAAAGGCATAGTTTTGATAGTTTTGACGTTTGCCGTAACATCATCACCCTGCACACCATCTCCACGTGTAACAGCCTGCACAAGTTTTCCGTTTTCGTAGGTAATACTCATAGAAACACCATCAAATTTGAGTTCACAGATATATTCTACATCAGCATCATTTCCCAAAAAAGTCTTTACACGCTTGTCAAAAGCCTCTAATTCTTCTTGTGAGTAGGTATTTCCGAGAGAAAGCATAGGATATTTGTGTGGAATACTAGCAAAATCTTTGCTAATGCTTCCACCTACACGTGCTGTTGGAGAATCATCTTTTTTGAGTGCTGGAAAATCTTTTTCAAGTTGTTGCAGTTTTTCCAATGCTTTATCAAACTCAAAATCAGAAACAACAGAGTTATGATTTTGGTAGTATTCGTCATTCCAGTACGAAAGTTTTGCAGAAAGGTCAGCAATTTGCTTTTCAGCGTCTTTTGTAGTCATTTTTTTAGAGAGATTAAGTAATTATGTTTTTTTTTGATACTTATTGATGTATTTTATTTCTCAAACGTAAAAATACTTTTTTTGTGCGTAATATTTTTGTGGAGTAAGAATATTTTTTTGAAAATAGAATTTTTTTTAGATAAAATATAACAATTTCAATAAACTTTCAGTATATTTGTGTATAGTTTTATCAAATCTCAACATAAAATCTCTAAAAACCAAAAAAATGATAGCAGAAGCAATTGATAAGCACGAAAAACAAGAAATTTTAGATAATATTACACAATCTGTTAAAGAATTTGCAGAAAAACACATCAAACCGCAAATGATGGAATGGGACGAATCACAAGAATTTCCTGTACACGTTTTCAAGGAACTGGGCAGAATGGGGCTTATGGGTATGCTCGTACCAGAAGAATATGGCGGTTCTGGGTTTGGTTACCACGAATATGTAGCAGGAATAGTAGCACTTTCTAAAGTTGATCCTTCTATTGGGCTTTCTATGGCAGCTCATAACTCTTTGTGTACCAACCAAATACTAATGTTTGGAAATGAAGAACAAAAACAAAAATATCTTCCAAAACTTGCCACGGCTGAATGGATTGGTGCATGGGGACTTACAGAGCCAAATACAGGCTCTGATGCAGGAAATATGAAGACTACAGCAGTTCAAGATGGTGATTATTTCATTATTAATGGTGCAAAAAACTTTATTACTCACGGAAAAACAGGGCAAGTAGCCGTTATTATGACTCGTACAGGTGCGCCAAATACGTCTAGCAACTCTACAGCATTTATTTTGGAGAAAGGAATGGCAGGTTTTACAGCTGGACGCAAAGAAAATAAATTGGGTATGCGTGCCTCTGAAACAACAGAACTTATTTTTGACAATGTGCGTGTGCATAAAAGCCAAATGTTGGGGAATGTTGGAGAAGGATTTCACCAAGCTATGAAAATTTTGGACGGTGGACGTATTTCTATTGCGGCATTGTCGTTAGGAATTGCTATTGGAGCGTATGAAGCTGCTTTACAATACTCAAAAGAAAGACATCAGTTTGGGCAAAATATAGGTAAATTTCAGGCAATAGGGTTCAAATTAGCAGAAATGGCAACAGAAATAGAAGCCTCAACACTTCTTATTGAAAAAGCCTGCGACCTTAAAGATGCCAATAAAGCAGTAACAACTGCATCAGCAATGGCTAAATATTATGCGTCAGAAGTCTGTGTGAGAGTTGCTAATGATGCTGTGCAAATTTTTGGTGGCTATGGCTATACAAAAGATTATCCAGTTGAGAAATTTTATAGAGATTCTAAACTTTGTACCATTGGAGAAGGTACAACAGAAATCCAGAAATTAGTAATTTCTAGAAATTTGTTTAAATAGTTGTATTTATTTCACGTAAAGTCTTCAAATTTCAAAGATTTGAAGACTTTTTTATTGTTTTTGTATGTTCTAAAAAATAATTTTATAATCAAAAAAATGAAAGAATTTATACAAAGCATTGAAGATGAATTGTTTACAAAAAATAATATTAGTGTAGATGTTTTACGGTTGGATTTGGCACATCCATTTTTGCAAGGAAATAAATATTACAAACTCAAATACAATCTTCAAGAAGCAAAAAATCAGCAAAAAACAACTTTACTGACCTTTGGAGGAGCTTTTTCTAATCATATTTTGGCTACTTCTTTTGCAGGCAAAATGTATGATTTCAAAACTATTGGTATTATTAGGGGAGAAGAAATTCTACCACTTAATAGCACACTAAAACTCGCAAAGGAAAACGGAATGATGCTTTTTTATGTAGATAGAAGCACTTATCAGCAAAAAAACACGCCTGATTTTATAGATATTTTACAAGAAAAATTACAAGAAAATATTGATTTTGATAATATTTATATTATTCCAGAAGGCGGAAGCAATGATTTGGCTATAAAGGGAACAACAGAAATGCTTGATAATGAAGTATTTAACAATTATTCTCATGTATGCGTATGTGCAGGCACAGGCGGAACGCTTGCGGGCTTGGTTGCAGGAAAATATCTATATCAACGTGAAAATCAGAAAATTATAGGTGTTTCTGTCCTAAAAAATGGCAGTTTTTTAAAAGATGATGTAACTGAATTTTTAAAAGTCCCCTTTGGGGGTTTGGGGGCTACTTTAGAATTAGATTATCATTTTGGAGGTTATGCCAAAAACAAACCAGAACTAGCATTATTTATAGAAAATTTTATGCAAAAATATCAAATTCCCCTAGAATTTGTTTATACAGGAAAATTGTTTTATGCTATTTTTGACCTTATCAAAAAGCAATATTTTCCAAAAAATGCACACCTGCTTATCATACACACAGGAGGATTAAGATAAAAAGGCAAAAATAAAAGGCTTTTCAAATTTGAAAAGCCCTTTATTTAGAATTTAAAAAATTATTTTGCTATTTCTAACATATCACCAGCTAACACCCCAATACGAGTGCTAATAGCCAACAACCCTTTTTGCAAATTTTTATGAAAAATTTGTTGCTCAAGAGGTGTTTTAGTATTTATTTGTTCAGCCAATTTTTGCCAAAAAACAGTTTTTTCTGTTGCATTGCTTAGGGAAATATAATTGAGATATATTTCTTTCATTTCCTCATTTTCAGCCACATTAGCAATGATTTTCTTTGCTTTTTCACTTATATTTTCCATAAATTATTTTAATTTATTCTGTAATTCTGCTATTTTTTCCATAATATCCAAGCGGTGTTCTACGCTTTCTTCATAACTCATTCCCAATTTCATTTCAAATTCATTATGAAAATTTAATAACTCTATCAAGAATTTTATCTCTAATTCAGCCAATTCTTTTTCTTCGTTATTCATTTTCTATTTTTCTGGTTTTGTCATTTCAATAGCTACTCTCACGCTATTTTTTACATACAAATCTTTCAAAGATTTATAGCTTTCAACCAGTTTTTTCTTTGGTGCTGTGCCATCAGGAACGATAGTTTCATCTTCTCCTACATCTAAAAGTGCTTTATTAAGCTCTTTTTCAGCTTTTTGTTCTTCTAATTCTTTTTTGCGTTTGGTTTCATTCAAAGAAATTTTTGTATTGCTACGTCTAATACGCATTTTTTGCACATCTGACACCAATTTTTTAAAATCTGGGTCAGTTGTTTTTCTTTCTTCCAAAGATTTTCTTAGGCGTGTAATCATTTCAGCAGAAACTGTATTATTAGCCACAGGTGAGGCAGAGCGTATCACATCAGCAGGCAAAGCAGATTTTTCCATACTTTCTCTAAATTCATTTCCAGAGAACATAGACGGCACTTCTACATCAGGTTGAACACCCAAAAGTTGTGTTGTAGTACCATTTGCTCTATAATATTTCTGCAAAGTAAGTTTTAAATCTCCTATTTGTGCATCTCTATCTCCTAAAATTTCACCTAAACCCATAATATTTTGTACTGTTCCTTTGCCATAAGTGCGTTCTCCAAGCACAATTCCACGCTTATAATCTTGAATAGCACCTGCAAAAATTTCTGATGCAGAAGCACTAAAACGAGAAGTCAACACGACTAATTGTCCGTCATACATTTTCTCAAAATTATCTGTTTTATAGGCAGAAATACGTCCATTAGCATCTTTTACCTGCACGACTACACCTCTATTGACAAAAAGACTAGTCAAATCAATAGCTTCTTTTAGTGAACCGCCGCCATTAAAGCGTAAATCAACCACAAGCGCATCAATTTTTTCCTTTTCAAACTCCAAAAGTG
>JAYVHJ010000381.1:0-4962 GCA_043771315.1 Raineyaceae bacterium | reverse complement strand
GATGAATTTGGGACTGGAACAGAGCCAAAACTAGGTGGAGCTATTGCAGAGGCTATTTTGGAAACACTTTATGAAACCAATGCCTACGGAATGGTCAATACCCATTACGGAAATTTGAAGATTTTTGCACAAAGCAAACCTAATATTGCTAATGGTGCTATGCGCTTTGATACAGACAAATTAGAGCCACTTTATATGCTAGAAATTGGGCAGGCAGGAAGTTCCTTTGCCTTTGAAATTGCACAAAAAATTGGACTTCCTAAGAAAGTTTTGGCAAAAGCAAAAGAAAAATTAGGCACAAAAGAAATCAATTATGACAAACTTCTCAAAGAACTAGAAAACGAGAAAAAAGCACTTTCAGACCAAAATCAGGCACTTTTCGTGAGGGAAAACCAACTAAAAATTCAGTTGGAAAAATACACAAAACTCAACACAATTTTAGAAACTGATAAGAAAAAAATTATCAATGCTGCCAAATTAGAAGCTAAAACTCTTCTACAAAACACGAATAAACAAATAGAACAAACTATTAGGGATATTCGTGAAAACCAAGCAGATAAGGAGAAAACAAAGGTTATTAGGCAAAAATTAGAGAAGTTTACAGAAGAAAACGCCCCAGAAATTCTCCCAGCAGAAGAAATGGAAGATGATGATGACGAGATTTTGGAAGTTGTGGGTGGCGAGATTTTGGTAGGTGATTTTGTGCGCCTTATTGGACACACGACCATTGGGCAAGTGCTTTCTATGCGTGGAAAAGATGCAGAAATCAGTATTGGAGAACTTAAATCTAACATAAAACTTAACAGATTAGAGAAAATTAGTCGCAAAAATGCTAAGAAAATAAAAAAACCTTTTACCAAAGAAGTGAGTAAAAAAACAGGTGTTGATATCAACGAAAAAGCAGCTTATGGGAGTTTTAGCCTAGATTTGCGTGGTATGCGTGGAGATGACGCAGTCGCAAAAGTAGAAAGTTTTGTAGATAATGCTATTTTGGTAGGATACTCGGAACTTCGTATCATTCACGGCAAAGGAGATGGCATTTTGCGCAAACTTATCAGAGAAAAACTCAAAGAATATAAGCAAGTGGCATCTATGGCAGATGAACACGCAGACAGAGGCGGCGCAGGAAGTACAATTGTGCAAATGAAGTAAAAAACAGCCCCCAAACCTCCAAAGGGGGCTTTAATACAAAAAGTGTGTTAGAAAACTATTTCTAACACACTTTTTTACATTTTCTTATTTTTTATCTTCAAACATTTTCTTCATATATTCGCTAGATTTTTCTTTGTTGAAATAGATTTTTTCAATATTGAACATATTGGGTAATTCAATAGTCATAACATCACAAGTACCCATATTTTCTTGTTTTACAAATTTTAATTTAAACATCTTCATTATAAAATACTCGTCTTCAATAGCTGTTACAACAAAAGCC
Organism: Raineyaceae bacterium; assembly: GCA_043771315.1. Lineage (GTDB taxonomy): Bacteria > Bacteroidota > Bacteroidia > Cytophagales > Thermonemataceae > JANYGM01. The sequence continues at coordinate 3,527 of JAYVHJ010000381.1, read as the reverse complement.
TTTTCTGCTGATAGTCCATCTCCACTTGTCAAAATAGTTGTCATTAAGCCTTGTGATTGTAATGAAAACACTTTTTCATCTTTTTGGTTTTTCTCTTTGAAAGCAAGTAATGCTTTAGAATAAGCGAGATTTAGATTAACAGGATTAGTTTTATCTAATAATTTGATGCTTTCTTTTGCTTCTTTGAGCTTTCCATCTTCTACAAGTCTCCTAAGCATTGTTGCTTCTGGGTCTATTGGAGAGTAAAAAGTGGAACGTGTGTAACCATAATACAAATGTTTGTATTCTTCAGGTGTCATTGTGGTATCTAATGCTTGGTAGCGTTTGAGCAATTTTGAAAAGAAAAAGGGACTTTTTTTGTCATTATTTTTCTTATAAATTTCGTCAAAATCAATTTGAGAGCATTTTTGTGCTGATACAAAAAGGCTAGAACAGCCTAAAAACAAGAGTAAAATTAGTTTTTTCATTATTTGAAAATTTGGTTAAATGAATTTATTACAAATGTAACAAAATATCAACCAAAAGGAAAAGTTATTGCCTAAAAATCACCGTAAAAGTCATTCTTACTTTTACTCTTTTGCCTTTGTTTCGTGCTGGCTTCCATTCTGGGAGGGTTTCAAAAACCCTCAAAACCTCTTCATCACAGCCTTCTCCTATGCCTCTTATTATTTTCACGTTGTAGATTTTGCCTGTTTCACTTACCACAAAAGATACAAAAACATATCCACTAATTTTTTTGTCTATGGCTTTTTGTGGTGTTTTTATCTGTTCTGACACATATTTATAGAATAATTTATAACCTTTTTTGGGTTCTGGCATTTGTTCTGCTGCCAAAAGTATGCGTTCACGCCCAAAATCAGCCGTTTGCGGTTCACTCGTGAGCGTGTCTTGTGCAAAGGCGTTAGTCAAAAATCCCAATAAAATGATTATAAGTAAAATTAAACGCATCTTTTATCCTAAATTTCTCAAAAATAATCAAAAAAATGATAAAAATAAGATTTTAAATAATTATGAATGGTGAATTACAATTTATGAATAAATACAACTAATTGATTATGAATATATTAAAAAAATACTATAAAATATTCAATCATAAAATAACAAACATAAAAAATATAATTCGTAAAATATGAGTATAAATTATATCTTTGTTTTTTATAAATATTTTTCACAATGACAATATCAATACAAACTATTTTAATTAGTGGCGCAAGAGCACCAATAGCTTTGGAAATGGCAAGGAGTTTCAAAAAAGCAGGACATAATGTTATTATGATTGATTGCTTGCACCTCACTATTGCTAGGTGGTCAAGTTGTGTAGATAAATATTACAAAATACCATCACCAAGGTTTGATAATGAGGCTTTTGTACAAGAAATTCAGAAAATAATAATCAAAGAAAAAGTCACTCATTTTATTCCAACCTGTGAAGAAGCAATTTTTGTGGCTGCTCACAAAGACCTTTTTGCGTGCAAAGTTTGGACAGTTGGCAAAGAACTAATCCAAAGCCTACACAACAAATATCAGTTTTCTCAGTCTTATCAAAATATCATACCCATTCCCAAAACCATACTAGTCAAAGATTTTGTAGATTGGGACAACAGCGACCAATATGTATTTAAGCCTATATATTCTCGTTTTGCAGCATCAGTTATAATAAGAAATAAAATAAATAAAACTTTTTTTAAGGAGGAAGACAAAAGCAAATGGGTAGCACAACAGTTGATTAGTGGGAAGGAAATTTGCATTTATTCTATCTGGGAAGAAGGGCAAATGAAGGCTTATGCCGCTTATCACCCACTTTATAGAGCTGGAAAAGGTGCAGGCGTTTTTTTTGAGCCTGTTCAAAATGAGCAAATATTTGAGATGGTAAAAAAAATAGGTATTGAAATTGAATACAACGGACAACTTTGCTTTGATGTAATATTAGATGAACAACAAAAACCGTACTTTATTGAGTGCAACCCACGAGGTACTAGCGGTGCGCACCTTATCAACACACAATTAGCGGATGCTTTTTTGGGAGATAAGTGCTTTATATACAATAGTTTAAAAGATTTTTCAATTAAATATGCAATGGCTTTGCTACACCCTTTTTCTTTTTTTGATAGTCGTGTAAGACAATCAACGGACATTATATTCAGAAAAAATGACTTAAAACCTTTTTTCTTTCAGGCATTTTCTTTGGTTGAAATCAGTTACTTAAAACTCACTAAGGGAATCTCTTGGCTTGAGGCTACTACCACAGACATAGAATGGAACGGTGATGGAAATTAAATGGCTCAATTACAATGAATTACCAAAAGGTTTGTACCAAACTTTTGCAGAACTATTCACAGTTACAAAACCAGACGAAGCTATCAGTAATGTATTTACGGAGGTTAGTGTGATGAAAGTAGGTGATGATACCTATTTCCCTGTCACTAAAAATGATGTGGAACTCAAAAATTCTTTTGTATGCTCTCCTTATACGGCTTACGCACTTTATGCCAAAGACGAACTAAAAGCTAAAGTACCTAATTGGTTGTTGCGCCTGCCGTTGTTATTGATAATACGTTTTATAGATATTTTTCTCAAATTTGGAAACATAGACCGCAACGTACACGTCAATAATTTCTTATTGTCCACTAATCCATATCCTGATTGGGACGGAAATGGCATCTCTGACATCACAGCAACAATAAAAGAAAAATATCCCAAGCACGCCATAATATTTAGGTCGCTTAATATGTATCAACACAAACACTTAATTAAGCTATTTGAGGAAAATAAATACCAGAAAATAGGAAGTAGGCAGGTTTATATCTACGACACAGATTATCAAAGTTGGTTTAAGCATCAAAATAATAAATGCGACAAACGAATTATCAGAAAACAACAACTACAATATGTTTCCCACGAAGAAATGGAAAACTATTTAGAAGAAGCTTTGGAGCTTTACAACAAACTTTATCTGATTAAATACTCCACTTATAATCCTCAATTTACATTGAGCTATTTTCAAAAATGCCATAAAGATAATATCATTTATTTTCAGGGATATATAGATGCCAACCAAAAGTTAAAAACCTTTTCGGGGCTTTTTATTTTGGGTAATACCATTACCTCTCCATTGGTAGGCTACGACACAGCAGCTCCCCAAAAAGAAGGCTTGTATATTCACGCCATTCACTCCATTATGCTTTACAAATTTAAAAGTGAGAAGTTGCTCAATTTGAGTTCTGGGGCAGCTCAATTTAAGCGTTTGAGAGGCGGATTGCCTTCTGTAGAGTATTCAGTTGTTTATACAAAGCATTTATCACTAAAACGCAGACTAACTTGGCACATATTGCAATTTCTCTCAAATAAAATTGGAATACCCATAATGGAAAAATATGAACTATAATGTAACATACGACTATACATTGCTTGTTCGTTTCCCCACGTTTCACGTGGGGTTATGATAGTTCAACCCCGTTGGGGTTGTTTCTACAAAGAAAACTGTATTAAAAACCCTGAAAGGGTTTAACAATCATAACCCCACGTGG